>CALXMJ010000439.1 GCA_944389445.1 uncultured Victivallales bacterium
AGGGGATAGACAAATGACAAGCCGCGGTAATGCACATCCCTTGCGGGCGGCTGTCTGGAGATCAGCAGAATCTCCCTTCCGCTTTCCTCCGCAAATTTCTGAAGCAATTCCGCATACTGCTCGAAATGCAGGATCATTTCCGGCGGATTGTGGAACAGACGTTCCCGGAGCCAGGCGGACATATCCGGAATCGTATTGGGATCGCAAAGCTCCATGCTCAAAGCGGGGTTCAGTTCCGCCAAACGGCGATGGATATGAAGATTCTCCTCCGAAGCCACACCGCCGATGTTGATCCCGCATGTCATCTTCCTCGTCACGCTCAGGTCCGCCAGCTGCCGGATTGCCTTCTCCTGAGACTTTCGAATGGAAAAAGGCAGGTCCGCGGGAATCGTGCTCCCGATCACGACGCACGGCAGACGGTGCTTCCGTGCGGCGTTGACATACGCCATGCCGCTGCCAATCAGAATCACGCCGTCAAGATAGGATTCCTCTATTTCCCGGTTGATGCTTTCCTCTGTAGTCGCGGCGTTCATCAGCAGCCGGATGTTGAAATTCCGTTCCGTCAGTTCCGTAGCAACGGAAGAAAGAGCACGCCAGAAATTGATTCCGTAATAAAACGCGTCGCCTTCGAAAAGCTTCACTCCGATCAGCGGATTTCTCGTCTGCGGCTGAAGAATGAAGCTGCTGAAGGGATTGGTCATGGTGGCAGCCCCCTGACGACAGATCAGATAGCCGTCCCGAAGCAGCTTCTCAAACGCCAGCTGAACCGTGCTGCGCGCAATCCCGAACCGCCGGGACAACTCCCGGGTGGAAGGCACCTTGACAGATTTCCCGGAATTGCGGTAGATCAGATTCATCACATAATACCGAATCCGCATCTGCTGCGACATAGAGCTGTTATCATTGGATTTTCTCATAAAAAAACCTTTATAGGTCCAGTATCGGTCCAGTTTTCATTATACACGAAACCGCCTGTTTTGTCAAGATGGGATCTGCAAAAAAAAGAAAAAACTACCAATCAGGAAGATCCGGAAGAATGTATCAGCTGAGATAATCCAAGTCCAGATTAAGGGATTTGATCTCATGGAAGCGTTCCATCGGATAGAACTCCGTGGAAAATGAAATATTGTGGACAGGCTCTTTCAATTCGATCTGCGAGATCAGTTCCCTGACGGCGGTACGCACCAGGCTCTCCTCATTGGCGAACAGGACACCGACCACCTCCTCGGGATGCTCGGACCAGGTCCACTCATTGTAAAAACCGATGATGTCCGGGCGGTACCCGGGGATCATCCGCGAATGCTTCACGAAATGTTTCAGGGAGTATTTGCCGAAAATGACGACAGATTCCGGCCGAATCCGTTCCGGGATCACGTCGACTTCCCCGAAATCCGCCGTATCAATCAGTTCCCCCCGGATGCCGGCCGCTTTGCAGGCGTCTTCAAAGTTGCGGCTGTATACCTTGTTCAGGACGGCGCGTCCGGGAGGTAGAACAAAAAGAACGCTCCGGTTGCCGCGCTCCGCCAGATAGCGGATCGCCCTGGGAAACGTCTCGGTATAATCACTGTATACGGATGTAAAGTTCAGCGTGCCGGGCAGGAGTGCGACCAGAGGGAAATGACGATCCGCCAGCAGTTTATAGAAATGCCCGTTCTCGGCAGGAACACTGGAAGTGAAAAGAAGACCATCCACACGGTAGCTCAAAAAATCCTTGACGCAGTGATAGGTGCGCTCCGCTTCCCAGCGGGAAATTTCAATCAGCAGACGATATCCAGCCCGTGCGGCCTCATCCATCGCGACTTCGGCGACGGCTGCGAAATAAAGATTCGTCAACCTTCCTGTAATCAGACCCAGCGTTTTCGTTTTTCCCTGACGCAGGGCGCGGGCAATGTTCGACGGCTGATATCCCAGTTCGGCGGCGGCTTTCAAAACCCGTTCCGCCCGTTCTCTGGCATCGCGGCGTTTTCCCATTGTGAGTCCCGCCAGAGCTCTGGCCGCCGTCTTTTCCGGAACGCCTGCCCGCCTTGCCACATCCTGAATCGTCACCATGATTTCTTTTCTCCTGATTCCATCCGATCTCTCATAACAGAGTCTCCGTCCGCTGGAAGCCGGAAACGATGATTCCGCGGCAGTTTCCCGATTCCCGTCTCCAGAACTTTTTCATGCAAAGCCTCCCGCGCCCGATTTCTGTCATTCCGTACCATTCCGTTTCCGAATGAGTTCCGGCATCATGGAGTTCAGCTCCATCATATCCAGTTTGCCGCTGGCAAGGACGGGAATGCGGTCCACAAGCCAGTAATTCTGCGGACGGGGAATCCAGAGGTTCGGTATGGACCGTTCACGAAGCATCGTGTTCATCTCATCCGGAGTCATGCGCATGGCGGAAGTATGGAGCACAACCAGCGCTTCCCCTTTGCCGGGGTCCGGCACGCCGGTTACGGCGAATACACGGTCCTCGGTACCGGTCAGTTCGTTCATGACACATTCCAGCATCTCGTGGGGCACCATCTCTCCGGCGATTTTGCTGAAACGGGAAATCCGTCCGCTGATCGTGATGTAGCCGTCGATATCCATCCGGGCGATATCACCGGTATCATACCAGCCGTTTTCGATCACCCGCGCGGTCTGAAGCGGGTCGCCCAGATACCCCTGCATGACATTCGGTCCCTTCACGAGCATAAGTCCGTCGGTATCCGGAGGAAGCGCCACGCCGGTCACAGGATCCACGATCTTGACACAGATCCCGGGCATCGGAGCGCCGATGCTGCCTTCCTTGCCGATGACTTTTCCAAGTTCCAGAATGGAACTGCCGATGTTGATGGAAACGATCGGAGCCAGTTCCGTGCAGCCGTATCCCTCGACAAGCGCGATGCGGTTGCCCGTCACACCGGCGAACCTCTCGGCGATATCACGCCGCAGTTTCTCCGCTCCGACAATCGCAAGGCGGACGGACCTGAACTGTTCCGCACGGCATCGTTTCATATATGTCTGCATAAAGGTCGGAGTTGCCAGAAAGATCGTCAGGCCGTACTTTTCAATCGCATTGCCGACCGCTGACGCATCCAGCGGAGAGAGCACATAGACCACTTTGCAGGCGATCGCAAGCGGCATCCAGTAGGCGGTTGTAAATCCGAAAGAGTGAAACAGCGGCAGATTTCCCAGGATTTTGTCCCGGCTGGTCCATCCCATGACCCGCATGAAGGAGTAGATGTCGCCATTGATGTTGCGATGGGAAAGCATTACCCCCTTCGGTTCGCCGGTGGATCCGCTCGAAAACAGCAGAACGGCAGTCCCGAACACATTCCGGTGGGTTACGGGCGATACCAGATTCATCAATTCCTGATGCGGAAGAACTGCCGTCAAAACAGCCCAGAAGATTTTGTTCTTCTTCGGGATCTTCGCTGCGACATCTTCCAGAAAGACCATCTGCGGCACCGGTTCGCGCCGGATTTTCTGCAGGAACTTCCGGCTGGTCAGAATGAGAGAAATTCCTGCCTTCCGGATGGAAGAATCCAGCGTTTCCGCGGAAACGGTGAAATTCAGAGGAGACGGCACCTTGTCCGCCATCAGCACAGCTGTCACGGAAAGCGTGGACGCCACCGTATTCGGCAGCATCACTCCGATATATTTTGCGGAATCCGGAACCATCTTCCGTATCTCGCGTGAAAGAACGATTGATGCGACCAGCAGCTGAAACGCCGTCAGCGATTTTCCATCGTAATCCTGCACCATCACACGGAACGGATGGCGCGAAGCGTGTTTTGCCAGCTGATAATGCAGAGTCCGCTCCTCCTTGCGGGGAGTCTGCTCGGCATCCGCCCCCAGCTCGCTGACCGCCTGCCGCAGCTCGAATGCGGATACATTCTTATCCACAATCGGTTTTCCGAACGAGACGATCGCCGGATACGGAAACTCCCGGGGCAGCCGGAATTTGAGTTTGCCGTAGTAATAACTGAAAATGCTTCCCCAGATCATTCCGAGATAAACCGGAACAATCGGCACTTCAACATCCGGCGGAATCATCATGGAGTATCCCGCCTTGAAGTCATCGATCAGCCCGTTTCTTGTGATTTTTCCCTCGGGGAATACGCAGACAGCCTCTCTGCGGCGCAGCGCCTCCTGCACGATCCCGAACATCTCCCTCATGCTTTTGAAACGCCCGTGCGCGGGCACCTCGATGAATCCGGTCAGTTTCACAAACGGATGAATCAGCG
>CALXMJ010000440.1 GCA_944389445.1 uncultured Victivallales bacterium
GTATCGTTGACGATCCCGATCTGTTTGCGCACATATTCTCCGGCATAGAAATTGTGATCCATAGAGAAGGGATTCTCCCGATCCCCCGTAATGGCCAGAAAGAGCGGCTGCATCTCGTTCCGGTAGAGCTCCGTAAAAATGGAGTCGACAGACCTTGTGACATTCTGTCCGAATTCCGCGGGCCATGGACGATTCGCCAGCGCGCGGAGCTGGTAGAACCAGCGGTTCATGCGCATCCACTCCTCCTCCATGCGGAACGGTCCGGTGAAATAGCGTGTTGAGAGTTTCCGTCTGTCGGGGACCTGCTGAGGAATCCGGGTGTTCTGGATTTCGAATGCGTTGTCGTCGATCCACGGACAGAAGGCGTCAACCCCGGAGAGACGGAATCCGCGGAGATTGGCGCGGAAGAGCAGCTTATCATATTCCCGCCAGTTTCCGAACGCCTTGTCGCCCAGATACCGGGAGGCTGCTTCCCTGCTGAGCAGACGCGGAACCATCCGCCGCTCCTTCATAACCGGGAACCGATCCTCCGGATGCTGGGTATCCATATTCATCAGATTGCAGACCCCGGTTTCATAGAGAAAGAGGGGAAGAATCTTCTCTTTCCGTTTCGCCCACGGCTGATGATACATCATGCGGTCGAGCAGATTGAGATCGTTGGTCGGATAGTGGTGCGTCATGCGCATGAAATTCTTCCAGTTTCCGGTGGCCTGGGCGATGTAGCCGCGTTCGGGATCGAATTTCCGGAAAAGGGCATCGCGCCTGTTCATGAATTCTTCCAGTTTTTTCGCGGCGGGACTGTCCGGCAGATAGCGGTCGTCGACGGCAAAGGGATTGTGGATGAAGCCGTTGCAGTCGAGCTGTCCGAACGAATCGCTGAGGTAGCCGATCAGCGAGGGATGATTCCGGAGACGGGTGATTTCCGCTTCGGTCTCCCGATCCGAATAGGAGCGGTCGATATACGCCATGGCAAGAAGGCCGTTGCGGTCCAGTTCCGAAAAGATCTTGTCCAGATCGCCGCGGATCCCGGTCAGATAGATCGCATTGTATCCCAGCGATTTCAAATAGGCGAACCGCCCCGGTTCGCAGGTGTTGGAGGTACCGAGCAGAGTCGAAACCCGAAGACGGATTTTCTTCCCGTTGAGCAGGAAACGCCCGTTTTTCGTTTCGAAGCTTCGAAATCCGAACGGCTGAATCTTCTCCTCAAGAAGGGTTCCCTTTGCGGATCGGACGGCGATTTTCAGACGGCAGAGCTTCGGCTGTTCCACGCTCCAGACCGGCGGCGCGGGGCACCTTCCCGTAAAAACGGCGACGCCGCTTCGTTCGATCTCCCGGGTGCCTTTCCAGAGAATACGGTCTTCCGGCGAAAGAATTTCCGCTTCAATCCGCCCGTTCTCAACCTGATCCGTGCGAATCTCAAAACGGAAATTTCCGGTCCGGGGATCCGCTCTTCTCGCCCAGATGTCCCGGATCACAGGCTTTTCCGCGGAATGTTTCAGATAGAGATCGCCCGTAATGCCGGAAGAAATTCCCGGCGGCATGACTGTGAAAAGATGCAGATCAATCCGCACGTCCTTCCCCGCCTCCAGAAACTTTCCGACTTCCAGCTCGGGATGGAGCATCGAAAGAGTCCCCGCATCGTTTCCGTTCAAAAACACGGCAGCTTCCCTGCTGATGGAACGGACCACCAGACGCGTGGAACCGTTTTTCCAATGTTCCGGAATCCGGAACGTCCGTTCATACCAGTAAAACTGGTTCTTGCCGTTCCGGCTGATTTTCTGATAAGAGGCCGGAATGCTTTTTCCGTTCCGGGTCTGGAAAACGGGCGTGTACCAGCCGATTCCCATCGGAAGAGGCGCATACAGTCAGTTTGCGGGATCAGCGGAAAGTTCCTCCTTCGGGAATCCCTGCACCGCCCAGAATCCGTTCAGATAGAGCCGTTCCGTCGTTGCGGAGGATTGGATGCGAGTGCAGAACTCATCGGACCAGATCCGTTTTCCCGCGGCGTTGTATTCTTCCGGCCACAGGATGTTTTCCGCACATTTTCCGAACCGGAACACGTCCTTTTTTTCCGGAGCCGGATATTCGAGATAGGCTCTGGAGTATCCGGCGGTCGATCCGGACGGCTGGCGGCATTCCGGAGAAGACCGGAGATGCCCTCCGGCTGAATCGTTCAAATTCACACAATAGCCGAGAAGCGCGCCTTTGACGGGCGTCCAGTCCCGGAAGAGAGTCCACGGAATCGCCGCTTCCAGCACATAGCCGGGAACGACACGGCCGTTGACATCCTGATTTTCCCGGAGAAGTTTTGTGCGAATTCCCAAAGCGGTTCCGTCCAGTTTTTTCCGGTTGCGGAAAAGGCAGGGCTTTCCCTGTGCGGAACAATCGAATATGACCTGGAATCCGCACTCGGTCAGTGATTTCCCCTTCGCCAGATGACGGTTCTTCACTCCCGCGGCAAGAAACAGTTCCACGGAATCGTTGTTCCACGGGGCGAGAACATCCTTGCCGCTGAACAACGTTTGATCGGCGGCAAGACAGAGAAAATAAAGGTACTTGTCGTCATACATGAACGAACATTTTCCGGAAAGATGTTCCGGAGAAATCCGCTTTGTATCGGAACTTCCCGGAAGCGGACGCAGCGGGATGAATACAGGTTCGTGCCAGTTGTACAGGACATCCTCCAGTCCCCAGTCATCCTTGTACGCGCCGTCGATGGAAACTCCGGCTGTGGGACGGGGAACGAGAAAGCGGTCCGAGGGTTCCACCGCAGTCATGCCCGTAATAATGACTTCCAGATCCTCCTTCGTCGTATCATACCCGTAAAGTCCGAGTCCGATTGTGAACGCGGTTGTCCGGGCAAGATCCGCTTTTTCCCAGTCCTTGATTTCGCGGATCGCCTTGCTCCAGGTCCGCTCCCGGGGGCCTGCGGCGTTTTTCAGCCAGCCGGACCAGAGATTTCCTTTTCTGGTCATAAGTCCCATGGAGACATAGATTTTCCGGCTGCTTTTCACGGTGATTTCAAGATTTCCCGCATTCCGCAAGTCCAGAACCGGAGAGAAATGAAGCGAGACCTGCCCCCATGTTTTCTTTTCCGCGGTTCGGGGATACGTCAGGCGGATCGCCGGGCAGCCGTCCGATTCGATCCGCTCCAGCTTGACGCCGGTATAGCTTTCCCACTTCTGAAAACGGGAGAGATCCGCCGCGGCAAGCGGAAACATAATTCCAGCGGCAAGCAGAGAGAGAAGGCTCCGGAGATTCATAACAACTTGATTCCCATGTTCATTTCGGTTAAAACCGGCTCAGCGCTTTTCGGGGACATTGGCATTCAAGAAGTTGCAGTGCGTTCCCGGAGCTCCGAACGGACCTTTTTCCGCGACCACATGGCCATCCGCATAAAGCGTGTTTGTAGCCAGTGCGTGCCGCATTGAAATTCCATATTGCGGTTCAATTTCCGCATAGGGGTTGTTACTGGTCTTGGTATGCGGCATAACGGACATTCCTTTCTTGCCGGCCGTCTGATCATACAGACCGTCTCCATCCACGACCAGTACGGAACCTGAAGCTTTTTTGACCACCTTCAGCAGATCCGTTGTCCGATAATGATAACGCAGCAAATTATCTCCGTTTTGTTTGCCCGGAGTTAAAAGATAGTACGAGGTCGCAATGTTGTCATTTTTGGCATAACTGCAGTAATCCTGTATATTGAAGACCTTATCTTTCGGACCGACTGGAGTCGGCGTTTTTATCGACGGACAGTAAAACGCTCCCTTTTTTCCCGTTTCCACGGTCAGCATTTTTTTTGCGTTTCCCATATATCCAAGCAGCTGTGGATATCTCCACCAGAAATACCCCCATTCGATCCATCCGCCCGCCATCAGCCAGTCATCGTAATCATTGGCATAATTATGAAACGCCAGAGCTTGCTGTTTCAGATTGCTGGTGCAGGTAATTGCAAACGCTTTTTCTCTCGCCGAATTCAAGGCAGGCAGCAGCAGGGATGCAAGAATTGCAATGATTGCGATTACAATTAAAAGTTCCAGAAGCGTAAAATTCTTCCAAAGTCTCAAAGTTCTGGAACAGGCATTCTTCGGTAGTTTTGAACCAATTTTTTCATTCTCTTTCATTCCGGAATTCCCTTTCTGCGTTGCCGTCAAGCGCCATCGGTATTTTCATGAATCGTATTTTTATCAGGATGCACGTGCACCATATTATAGATTATAGCACATTTTCCTTTTTTTGTCAAGCCCTTTTTTCCGGGATGGAAAAAATAATGATGAAAAACAAGTATTTCTTCCGGAATATCATCGTGATGTTTCCGGATTGTACGCACCGTTTATATTGCAGGCATGAAAAGCATTCACGAAGCTTCATTTCAGATCAATGCTTGAAAAATCAGGTTATTATGCTATTATGTTGAAAAATGACAAGGTGCACGTGCACTCAGCACATTGAATATCTTCGTGAAAGAACATTTGCCCTATCGGGAAAAGAGGAGGCGGGATGGAAAAAAAAGTTCAGGACAAAGGGGTTTGCTGTCATGAGAAATGGGTGAAATCTGTTCTTGCTCTGCTTCTTCTGGTGTTCAGCGCAGCCTCTTTTTCAGCGGAAGTACAGGAATACGATCGGCTTCTGCAATACCGGAAGGTCCCGGGAAGCACCGGATGCGCCGCGGTTCTTCCGGATGGAGAGTTTCTCTACACGATCGGGTATGCCGGTTTGACGGTTTACCGGATTTCGGAGCCGCAGAATCCGAGTCGGATTTCAGAGCTGCGGGCGGTCCGCAATGGACGGCAGATGGTGAAATATGGGAATTATTTGTATATTACTGCCCGGAATTTCGGTCTCTGGATTGTCGATGTGACACATCCGGAAGCCCCGCGAATTGCCCGCCGGTACGATACTGTGGAATTGGCGACAGGAGTGGCTGCTGCGGGAAAACTCCTTTTCATTGCCCAGAGAGGCTACGGGGTGCAGATTCTGAGCATTGCAAACCCGACCGATCCGGAACATCTGGCGCAGTTGCTTACGGATGAAGCGCAGTCGGTTGCCTGCCGGGGAAATCTGCTGTACATAGGAGACTGGGGAAGCGGCAGACTGACCATTGCGGACATTTCCGATCCGCGGACTCCAAAGCTGCTTTCCAGGACTTCTCTGGACGGTTGCGGAGACGGTGTCGCGCCGGAAGGCACTCTCTGTTACGTATCGACGGGGCATCATTCCCGCCGGGGTTCTCCGGAAGAGCGCTTCGGAAGAGGCCATGGAGTGGAAGTGTTCGATGTTTCCAATCCTGTCCGTCCTCGAAAGATCGGGGCTGTCAAATTTCCAAGGTCCTATGATCTCGGCGCGGACTTCTGGAATGTCAACATTTCCGGAAAATATCTTCTTGCCTCGGACTCCCGCAACGGGCTTTTTCTGCTCGACATCTCTGCGCCTCATGCGCCGAAGTGTCTCGGGCGCGTTCTTCTTGCCGGAGAAGGATGGAAAAAAGGTTCCGACGGATCTGTCCGGCGGATCCCCGATTCTGTTTCATGGGCGGCTCCCGGAAACGGAGTGATCTATGTGACAGGCTCACAATCCGGACTTTATACGGTTGCCTTTCCGCAAATCCGTCTTCGGAAGCCGCTTTCGCATCCGGATTTTCAAGTTCCGGAGAAGAAAACGGTTGAGTGTCCCGGATTTGTCCGCTATGATTTTGGCGGCATGGTCCGCCGGATTGCGCCCCTCGGTTCTGATGCGGCTTATGTCGCCTGTTCCGGGAAAGGAATTCGCCTTGTCCGGATTTCCGGGAACCGGATTCGGGAAGCCGCCGCGTACCCGGTCGAATGCGCCTACGATGTCGCGGTGCGGAACGGATTCCTTTATTCTCTGGAGAACATCGGAACTCTGGCTGTATATCGGATCGGCCGCAAGGGAACGCTGATGCCTGTCGGAAGGTGCTCTCTGCCGAATGAGATTCTTTTCTCGTTCATGCTCTCTTCGGACGGACGTTTTGCCGTCTGCCGGGGATACGGAAAACTTCATTTCTTTGACATCAGCAATCCTGCCTCCCCGAGACAGGTGTTTACCCATGCCAGCGGCGCTATCCTTTACAGCGACACCCTCCCGGAGAGGGATTACAAAGGAGTCTTTCCGGTAAACTGTCATTTCGCCGGAATTTTCTGGTATGATCTTTCCGGGGAAAAACCGCGCTGTCTGGGAAAAATTCCAGGGAAGAAAAGCGGGCAGATGAACGGTCTCACTCTGGTCGGCAGCCGTTTTCTTCTTCCCACGAACCGGGGAAATCTTTTCATTCTGAATCCGCTTGACCGCTCTTCTGAATCCGATTCCGAAGGGGTATCCGTTCCGAACAGCCGTATTGCGGGAATCCCTTCTTTTGACGGAAAAAGCACTCTGGTTTTTTCTGAACGGAGAAATGGTGTGATCCATGCCTTTGATGTTTCAGATCTTCGGAATATCCGTCCGATTCCCGCCCGCAGTTTTCGTCTGCCGGGAATTATATCTGATCGCGTGGTGTTTTCCGGCGGACGTATGATGATCCCCGCCGGCCATGCAGGAGTTCTGCTCGAAAAACAGCCATGAGATACGGAGGGATCATCAGCCGTTCTTGCCGAATCCCTCCATGACGGCTGAAGGTGATTCAACGGCACTTCGGGTGCCGATCCGTTATCTCTGTTTCGGAGGTGGAGGAGCGGATTGTCCGATAACGGAAAAACGTCTCTGCTTGACTATATGTTTGCAGAATCCGGAGTTACACGCTTCTTCCCTGCCGTCGGCGGAGAGTCTTCGCTGTAGATTTCTTTCCTTTGCACTGCTGGGGAGTCTGATCCGTGCGGGTGATGATTTTTTTGTCATGGTGCAGATTTTTGCGACTGGATCCCGAAAAATACTTGACGAATTTCGCTGAATCGTGTATCTTGCCGGAAAAGAGGGATGATTTCATGACGGAAAAGGAATCAGCAGAAAAGAGGAATGATCTTCGGGGCGTGAAATTCATCACGGAAGATCTGTCGGAACGGATTCTTTCCGGAGAGCTGCCGCCGCGCAGCAGACTGCCGGGCGTCCGGGAACTGGCGAAATCTTACGGCGTTTCAGCGGTGACGGTTTGCAAAAGCATCGGAGAGCTGAAGCGCCGGGGACTGATTGAGGCGTACCGCGGAATCGGACTGTTCGCCGCGGAACCGGGCCGCGAAGAAAAAAGACGCTATCAACGGACCCATGCCGATTTTCACGTGGGACTGATTCATCAGAACAAATCCGGATCCCATGTGACCGGAGACATTCATTCCGCGTGGTATATCGATCATCTGATGGACGACTGGATCACCTGTGCGATCCAGCGCTGTGAAGAGTTCGGATTCCGATATACTCTGTTCGACTGTTTTCCGGAAGGACGCGATCCCTGTGATGCCTATCTTTGTTCGACAACGGTCATGAAATGGGAGACGGTTGCGGAAATGACCCGGAAACCGATTCTGTTTCTGTCGTCGCGTCCGCCGGAGAATTTTTCCATTCCGGAAAACTGGATTGCATCGGATCTTTATGCGATGTCGCGTATTGTTGTTTCCCATCTGATTGATCGGGGATACCGCCGGATCGCCTGTCTCTGCGGGATTGATACCGCGGCATATCAGTCGAGAATCCAAGCATACCGGGATGTTCTGGAAGCGGCAGGCCTTCCGTTCCGGGAGGAACTGGTCTTCCGTTCGGACAGCAGTGAATGGGAGATTCGGAAACAGATGGACAGACTGCTTTCCCTTCCGGAAGGGGTCCGGCCTGATGCGGTTTACTGCATCAGCGACCGGCGGGCGATTCTTCTTCAGGATCGTCTGCGGGAGCTGAAAATCAAGGTTCCCGCGGAGATGGCGATCATGGGATTCGACGGCTGCGAAGAAGCGCGCAGACGAGGAATCAGCACCATTACGATTCCAGCTGGAGACATCGGTTCGTGGGGAGTTTATTTCCTGAACGGTTTGAGAACGGGGACTCTGCATTCGCCGTTCCATTTTCTGTTCTGCGGAGAATTGTTCCCGGGGAAAACTTGTTAAAACTTGTTTAAATACTTATCTTTTTTTTCTTTTTTCCCTCTTGATCCATATTGACTTTTTTTTCCGTCTATCGTATAATGAAGCTATGGAAACGGAGAAAACCGCTGCTTTCCGATAAATCAACAATAAAATGAGGGCGGAAAAATGAAGAGACCGGGATGGGATTTTACACTTATAGAACTTCTTGTTGTAATTGCTATTATTTTTATTTTAGTGTCACTCCTTTTACCGGCTCTGGGGAGCGCCAGAAAGAAAGCAATGGAAATTCAATGCCGCAGTAATTTAAAACAGGTTTTTACAGGACTTTCGATGTATGCATCGGATTATACCTGGTATCCGATTTCTTATACGGATAATCAGGAGGGATGGAATCAAGGATACTGGTCAATGAAAATTCTGCCCTATGTGGAACAGAAGACCCGGAAACCGAAGAGTTGGGCGGAGGCCTGTTCCATGCGAAACTCGGGAATTCTGAAATGTCCTTCGCTTGTTGTTCCGCAGAACAGTACCGATATGAACTGCTATTCCATGAATAACTTCTGTCCAAGGCTGTATTTGAATACTGCACCGACGTCGTATCTTCTTCCGCCGGGAAGAACAGACACTTCCTTGTCCCCCTGCTACGTTCGTCCGGAAACAAAATTTCTGAAGATGGCAGACAGATATTTTTTTTCCCCGACAAACCTAATTTTTGTTACAGAATTGACCTACACCTCTTCCGGCGGCTATATCATTTCTCCTGGAATACAAACAGGAGATTTTCTCCGCAGTATCAACGCCGGAAACAATGGACAATCCGGAATGGAGGCGGCGTTCCGGCATGGAGGCAAGAAATCGGTTCTCTGCTTTGACGGTCACATCTCTACACTTTCCTTCCAGGAACGGAACCATCCGATCGTCTGGTACAATGCTCTTCCCCAATGATCTGCAAAAACAAGAAAGTATGATTCGATGAATAAAACGGCTCTATGTGTTTTCAGTTTTCTGATTCTGGTTTCCTCCAGCAATGTTTTTGGAAACGCGGTCGACCTTTCCAAAGGAGGAGTCGTGTGCTTTTCCGAAAACAAAGGAACTCTTGAAGTCCCTTATTCTCCGGAGGCAGACGGTCTCCGGTTTGAAGCCGATACGGTGAAATCCAGTCATATTCAATTTAATTTAAAGGCACCCGTCCGAATCACCAGTTATTCTGTTCTTTATGCGAAAGCCATTTTCCAGACAGAAAATGACTCGCCGGTTTCAGGATTCGATCTCCGTCTTCGGGACCGGGACGGAGAGATCTGCGCGGTCCGTTACACTTCCATGAAAAAAGAGAACGGAATCATCACAGTCGAATGGAAAATTACACCCGAAATGCGGAAGATTACCTGGGGGACAAGCAGAGAAAAACAGAATTTCTATATGGATCTCCCGCTTCAGGTTTTTGCAATCGGAATCGGGTATGAAAGAAAACGGGAGAAACGCTTTTCCCTGACCCTTCGCTCTCTGGAACTCCAAACCATTCAGAATGCCAATACAATCTCCGTCCTTCCGCTCTACAGTTTTGGCGAAGACTGCACCGTCGGACAGAGCGGCGGATATCGTCTTTTCCCCTCGTCCGACCTTCTTATGGTGGCGGATATTCATCCCGGCCGGGGATGGATCAGGGAGAAAAGAAAATCGGAACTGATCTTTTATCGGGAAAAGCCCCACTGCATCACTCTGGATGCGGAAACTCTTTCCGGCGAAGTTCAAGTTTCCTGGAGCCTGAAGGACGCTGCGGGAAAACTCCATACGACCTCTCCGCTTATCATAGCCGGAAAGAAGAAGAGCTATCGCTTTTTCCTTTCCTCCCAGACAGAAACACTCTATCCTCCCTACCGGGTTGAGAGGTTAAATCTCAGGGGCAGCGGAAATGGGCGGGCGGTTCTGCTTCTTCACGGTTCCCGGATCCACACATATTCCAATCCGGCCGAAGCCCTGAAATTTGATCTTTTCACAGGAACTCCTGTTCATATTCTGAAAAATGAAGAACGCGAGGCTTTCTGCTATCTCTTTCATAACACAGCGGAAAGAGAAGGCAGATTCCGTGTTGAAATTTCATTGACTCCCTGGCACGGTTCCCCCCTGACCGAAACGGTGGAATTTACGATCAAAGCTGGTGAAACGCTTAAACTCCTTCCGAAAATTCAGCCGGAACGGAATGGACACTGGACTGCAACAGCGCGGATCTCGGTTCCCGGCGCACAGGACACCTCAATCCAGTCTGTCCCCTTTGCCAAACTGACTCCGGCGGGACCGACACCGGTTCGCTCGAAGTTCCTGTTCGGAATCTGTTCTCATCCGGAGCGCTGGTCCCGTCGGGAGCGGGAGCTGGAAGCAATGGCAGCAGCTCTCTGCGGAGTCAAATATCTGCGGGCGACTCCGGGATGGGGCGCAATTCAACCGGCTCCTGATCGGTGGAACTTCAAAATGCTGGATCGCCAGCAGGAAATCTACAGCATACTGGGAATTGAACAGCAGGGATTTCTCGGATTCAATCCGCAATGGGCAGTGAAACCGGAGCTTCGGAAAAAATCCTGGCAGCTGTGGAGTCGTTCCTTTCCCGATCGCGACGCATTTTCCCGTTATGCCGCGACAATGGCGGATCGTTATCGGGGACGAATCCGTTACTGGGAACTCTGCAACGAACCTGATCTGGCGAGAAACGCCATGACCGCAGACGAATTTTCCGAATTGCAGAAAATCGCCTGGAAAGCGGTTAAATCCGTTAATCCCGCGGCTGTCATGATGAGCGGAGGATTCTCCGCCGCCGCCGAACATCCCGGGCTGATGGATAAAAACTTCATGGAAACTGTTCTGCGCAAATCCCTTGGAAGCTATGAAATCCATCTGATACACAATCACGGTTCCTTTGGACAATATGTCCGCCAGCTGGAAGATCATACGTTTCCTCTCCGGAAACGTGCCGGTGCGGAGCGGATTCCCTGGTTTCCAAATGAAACGGGACTTTCCTCTCTCTTCGGAACAGAACGCGCACAGGCGCTGGCGCTTTATAAGAAATTGATTTATTCCTGGGCGAATGGAGCGGTCGGATATGTCTGGTACGATTTGCGGAACGATGGATTCGATGCAGGAAACGGCGAACATAATTATGGAATGATGACAACAGACTTCTATCCGAAACCGGTCTATTCCGTGTATAATCATCTGGCAGGAACTTTCCGGAATGCGGAATACGACTCTCGTCTCTCTTTTCCGGAGGGAATATGGGGCTTTCTGTTCCGCGACTCCGATAACAGGATTCTTTCCCTCTGGAATGAACTGGAATATCCGCTTCTGACTGCTTTGCGGACAGATGCGGAAACGGTCTTTTCTTCTGATTTCATGGGAAATGAAACGCGACTCCCGATTATGGATGGAATCGTTCTGGCGGAAGCCGCAAATGAACCGAAAACGTACCGTTTTTCCCATGCAGGACATGTACAAGTGCTTCCTCCTCTGATTCAGGTCGATCAACTGGATCTGGCAATTCCCGGAAAAAAAGTGAAACTCCGGCTTAAACTGAATAATCCGTTCCGGAGTTCCAGAGAGTTTTTTCTTTCCCTGGCAAATCTCCCCTCAGGATTTCAGGTTGAGGAAAAAAGTCTGCGGATTCCTGTTCCGGCGGCTCGTTCTCTTTCTGCGGATTTCAATATCCGAGTGCCTTCCGGGAAACAGTTTCCCTCCCGGCCGGAATCTCTGCTTCTGAAATGTGAAAGCAACGAGATCGGAACGGCTTTGCGAATTCCGCTCAACTCGGCAATCTTGATTCGGAAAGAAAAGAAAGGACGTCCGGATTTCAAGTTGAATCGAAAATCACAGCTCATCTCTCTGACGGAAGCCGATCCGGAACTGGAATATCGTATCTGGAAAGGACCGAAAGATCTCAGCGCGGACATCCGGCTCTCCCGGACGGATACCTCTCTGGAGCTCCGTGTCGATGTAACCGACGACATTCATTGCCAGCCTTATTCCGGCTTTTCCGTATGGCAGGGAGATAATCTTCAGATCTGCTTCCGTTTCCCTTCTCAGCAGGATTTCTGGGAACTGGGTGCATCGCTTCTGGACTCGGGGAAAACGGAACTCTTTGTATTTCATGCTCCAGAAAATTTCAAAAAGGAGAATATCCTGCGTGGAATATCGCTGAAAGCGGAACGGACAGGAAATTTGACTTCCTATCGTCTGAACATCCCGTTGAAAGTCTGCGGACTAACTGCGGAACAGCTCCGAAGCGGATTCCGCTTCAATCTCCTTGTCAATGAGAATGACGGAGATGGGCGGGACGGCTGGCTCCAAATTGCTCCGGGCATTGGAGAATCCAAAAATCCCGAACGCTTTCCCTTTCTTCTTTTTGAGTAAGCAGCATATCCAGACAGACAAGTTCCCGGAACGTTTCCCCGTATTGATTTTTCCTTGAAACGAGTGTACCTTACCGCTAAAAACAAAACAGACTGGACACCCGATGAAACCGATTCAAATTCCTTTCCGCAATTATATGCCGCCCGATACCAGAGAGGATTCCGCCGCCGCATTCCGGAAACTCTCGGGATACCTCGCACAGCTCCCGGATGACACCCCCGTCACCATCACATTCGAACCGGGACGATACGATTTTTATGAAGAGGGCGCCTTCGAGCGAGTCTGCTACATTTCCAATCACACCCAGACCCATCGGAAAAAAATCGCCCTGCTGATCGAAAACCGGCGGAATGTCACTCTCGACGGCTGCGGCGCGGAATTCCTGTTCCACGGAACTCTCATCCCGGCGGCATTCATTCGCACGGAGCAATGCGTTCTGAAAAACTTCTCCATTGATTACGAGTACCCGCAGCTTCACCAGCTCGTCATCCGGGAAGTCGATGAATCCCGGAACGATCTCATCTGTGAAGTCTTCCCGCGGGAAGACTTCCGCATCGAAGAGGGAAACAAACTCTATTTCCTCTATGAAAACAATCCGCCTCTCCTCATGGAAAAAGTGATGCCGTTTGAAGAAAACGGCAGGCTCTGCTGGAACAAGGCGGATCTTCCGTTCCAGCCGGAAAAAATCAGCGAAATCTCTCCCGGGAAACTGCGCCTTGCCGGATGGAATCCCGGACTCAAACCAGGATGCCGGATGGTGCTGCGTCCGATTCTGCGTCCCACCCCCGGGATCTTTCTCCATCATGCGGACCGGACCGGAATCGAGCAGGTCGCGGTTCACTACGCATTCGGTATGGGCCTTCTTGCTCAGATGACGGAAGATATCACGCTTAACGGTTTCTCCGTCCGGCGGCGCGGAGAAAATGATCCCCGTCTCTTCACCACGCAGGCCGACGCCACTCACTTCTCCGGCTGCAAAGGACGGATCGTTTCCGAAAACGGTCTCTACGAAGGCATGGCGGATGACGCCATCAATATCCACGGAACCTATCTCCGCGTTCTGGAACAGCGGAACCGCCGGACGATCCGCGCCTCCTATATGCACAATGAAAGCTGGGGATTCGACTGGGGAGAACCCGGGGATGAAGTCCGCTTCATCCGCTCGCGCACCATGGAATACGGGATGGAACACGCGCATATCGCATCCATTCGACCGACCGACGCTGAAACCGAAGTCGGCGCCAGAGAATTCGAGATCGTTTTCGACCGCGATATTCCCGCTCTCGTCCCGCAGGAACCGTATGGAATCGAAAATCTCTCCTGGACTCCCGAAGTGCTCTTCCGAAACAATATCGTCCGCAACAACCGGGCGCGCGGAGCTTTGTTCAGCACGCCGAAACGGGTCATCTGCGAAAACAACTTCTTCGATCATACCCACGGCTCCGCAATTCTGCTCTGCGGTGACTGCAACGGCTGGTTCGAAACCGGCGCCTGTCAGGAGATCATCATCCGGAACAACCGGTTCCTGAACGCTCTCACCGCCATGTACCAGTTTACCGAAGCGGTCATTTCCATTGATCCGGAAATTCCGGACCTGAGCGCGCAGAAACAGTTCTTCCATTCGAACATCACCATTACGGGAAATACCTTCGAGATCTTTGATGCGCAGGTCCTTTACGCGAAATCAACGGAACACCTTATTTTCTCGGACAATACCATCCTTCACAATCACGATTTTCCGCCATTTCATCGGAACCGGTATCTGTTCCTGCTGGAGAAAACCGCGGATGTCCGCATCGTGAACAATCATTTCGATGTTCCGTTTGTTCCGGAAAAAGATATCTGCATCCGGAACGGCAGTCCCGGTGCTGTCACTGTAAGCTGAAGCCTTCCATCCGGATGCGGTCATGGAAGTGTCACATCCTGAAAGTTCCATTCCCTGTCACACCGGGGGGTCCGTCCTCCGGTCAAACACCTCTTTCGCCAGAAAGACGGCATTGACGGCGACGGGAAATCCCGCGTAGACCGCAAGCTGAATGAACACCTCCAGAATCTCTTCTCTCGAAATACCGATATTCAACGCCATATTGATATGCGATTTGAGTTCTTCGTGCGCATATCCCTGCGTGGCGAGAGAGGAGAGAATCACCAGTTCACGCTCCCGTTTCCCAAGTCCCGGACGGGAATGCACATCCCCGAAGGCAAATTCCTTGATGTATCTGTTCAGATCCGGAGCGATTTCACACAGTTTTGCTCCGATCGGACTGCTGTTTTTCATTTCTCTCAGACGGTCCAATCCTTTCCGATAGCGTTCGGATTCCTCCATATTCCAGTTACCTCGTCTTATTCTGTTTTGCCGTATTGATTGTATTCAGGCCGAATCCGGAAAGGATCCGTTCGGCTCGCTCCATCATTTCCGCGGAAGGCGCGGGAACGTCCGGCATGGTGTCCGTGTGTCCCACCGACTCGTATTTCGAATGTGCCAGCGAATGGTACGCCAGCAGCCGTACCGCTGTGATGTTTTTGAGTCCGGAGAGAAATTCTCCGGCTCCGGAAAGATCGGAGTCCGACATATTGTACTCCGGCACCAGCGGCATCCGGATTTCGATCGGGACACCGCATCCGGAAAGCCGTTTCAGGTTTTCCAGAATCCGTTCGTTCGGAGCGCCCGTAAACGCCTTGTGTTTTTCAGAATCAATTTCCTTGAAATCGTACAGAAACAGATCCGTCAGCGGAAGCATGCGCTCGAAGGCACTCCATGGGACATTGCCGCAGGTATCGACCGCACAATGAACGCCTTCCGTTTTCAGGAGCCGGAACAATTCCGCGCAGAACTCCGGCTGGAGCAGCGGTTCGCCGCCGGAAACGGTTGCTCCGCCATTCGAGCACTCATAAAAAATGCGATCTTCCAGAATCAGTCGGGCGGCCTCCTCCGCGGAAAGACGGCGTCCGTACAGAATCAGAGCATCATACAGACAGGCGGAAACACATTTCCCGCAGGCTAGGCACTTCGAGCGGTCGATCCGGTGCGTTCCCTCCGCAAGAGAATGGCACTGTTCCGGACAGACCTTTGCACATTCGCCGCACAGCACGCATTTGTTTTTCAGAAGCCCGAGTTCAGGCATGCGGCGGATGCTCTCCGGATTGTGGCACCAGACACAGGACAGCGGACAGCCTTTCAGAAAAAGAGTCGTCCGAATTCCCGGTCCGTCATGTACGGCGAACCGTTTTAAATCGACAATTTCGCCATCCTTGCTCATGCGATTCCCTCCGCCTGCGCGATAAAGGTGTTCTGCTCTTCGGGCTTCAGATCGGTGAACCGGACGTTCCAGCCGCAGACGCGCACCTGAAGATTCGTATATTTTTCCGGATGCCGCTGCGCATCCCGGAGCGTCTCGGAATCAAAAATATTAAACTGAAGTCCGCTTCCGCCCCGGGCAATGAATGCGCGGATGATCGACGCCAGCACGGAAACGCCTTCCTCTCCGCGCACCGCGCTCGGATGAAGCATCAGGTCAAGACAGGTCCCGCAGGGAAACGCGGAATAATCCAGTTTCAGGACGGAGTTCATCAGGGAGGTGATACCGTTCTTATCCATCGGAATGCAGGCATCCATATTTTTGGAAACGGGAGTTCCGGCCTTCCGACCGTCGGGGAGGGCGCCGATCTGTTTGCCGCGCTCCACGACAAGCTGACCGTAAAGAGAGGCAAAAAGATGTCCGCCGCGCGCATTCTCCTGCCCGTTTACCAGCGGAGAAACGAATTCGGCGATTTCGCGTCCGATCTGATCGGCACGCTCATCGTTGTTGCCCCATTTCGGAGCGCGGTTCCGTGCGGACATCCGGAGGGCTTCCCAGCCGTTCCAGTCGGCGGCAAGCGCTTCGCGCAGTTCCGGAAGCGTACAGAGTTTCTGCCGGTAGACAAGATATTCCACCGCCGCCAGTGAATCCACCGCCTCGGCAAAAAAGCTGATGACGCAGCCGGTGGAATTGTATTCAACTCCACCCTGAGACACATCACGTCCCGTTTCCATGCAGCGCTTGAACGATCCGGAAAGAAAGGGCGACGGGTTCACTTCCGGCCAGAGTTTTTCGCAGCGGCACTGCTGTTTCCGCAAAAGGAGAACATCCTCTTTCATGGTCTCGAAATACGCTCGTTTGAACTCCTCGAACGAGCAATATTCCTTTCCGCTTCTCAACACCTGAAGCACGATCGCCGGCAGATAGACATGAGTCGCTCCGGAAGTGGAGATCTCTTTCCCCAGCACAGCAGGATCGTAACAACCGAGCGGACTGAAATTTTCCGCATCTTCCCGGGTCCGCCCATGTCTGACAAGCCCCTCTATCACGACCTTGTTATTTAAGAAGACTATTCCGTTTCGGCCGTCTCGAATATTTTTTGCGGCAAGCTCCAGGAAGTCGGGCGGTGTATCCGCCGTGACCAGGACGGAAAGTTTCGGATCGACCGTGTTCATCTCATGATAGATTTCCATTCCAAGATACGAAAGTTCGTTGATTTCCGGCCCGAAGCAGAAGTTCTTCCCGAAGCGCTTCCCCTGCCATTTTGCATAAAAAGCGATCCAGAAATATTTGATCAGTTCCTTCGCCGATTCCCTGGTCAGGCGTCCGGCTTTGAGATCGTTCCGGTAGAAATTGATGTAAAGACGGTCGAACCATCCCATGGTGCGGACCTCCTCCCCTTCGATCTCCTGAAGATCATGGAACAGATACGCCAGCTGAAACGCTTCCCGGAGAGTCTGCGGCGGACGCTCCGCAAGCGCCGGAAGCGCTTCATTTCCGGAGGCTTTCCCCAGACGGCGGCAGAGATTGACGGCTCCGTCATACACCATCTCCGCAGCGCGATGGAGGGGAGAGCTCCCTTTTGCGGCACGATTGCGCAGTCCGGGAAATCCGAGTTTCAGAATCGCCGGCCAATCAGGGGATGTGTGGCTGGTGTCAATCATGTAGCCGATCGAATGATCCATATCAACAACGGACATTTTCTGATTCTGCGGCACGGAATGGTCGGAAAACTCCTTTTCCCAGACTTCGTCGAGCCACTT
>CALXMJ010000441.1 GCA_944389445.1 uncultured Victivallales bacterium
TGTCACTATTTCTGGGACGGCGATGTCATTCCCGTATGGAAAAAAATCAGAATCTCCGGAATCGACATTCAGGAATCTCCCCGCTTTGAATACCGCGGATTGCGCTATTTCGCCCACCGGAGCCTGAACCGTTTCCAGGCGGAACACTGGGATTTCCCCGAATGGAAGCGCGAGATCGACTGGATTCTCAAACGCCGACTGAATCTCTTCATGCTGCGCATCGGGCTGGACGATCTCTTCCAGAAAGCCTTTCCGGAGATTGTCAGCTATCCAGGTTACGAAGTGCCGGAATCAAAAAAACGCACCTTTGACGATAGAAATCTTTTCTGGAGCCTCAAGTACCGTGGCAAACTCAGGAAGAGAATCCTTGCGTATGCCCGGCAGCGCGACCTGCTCCATCCCGAAGACGTCGGAACCATGACGCACTGGTACAGCCGGACCCCCTGGGATTTCCTCAACAAGGTCAAACCCGATTTCCTTCCGCAGACAACCCGCGGATACGCAGAGAAAACCGGACTTGTCTGGAACATCCGCAAAGATAAAAATCTCAACAACTACTTCAAACTGACCGAGACCCACATCCGGGAATACGGAGCACCCGATCTCTTCCACACCATCGGCCTTGCCGAACGAAGATGCTTTGCAGATCATGAATCCAACCATCAGATGAAGCTCTACACCTACCGCCGCATCATCTCGAAACTGCGTGAAAAATATCCAAACGCGCCGCTCCTGGTCGGAAGCTGGGACTTCTGCATGCACTGGACATGCCCGGAAGTAAAGAATCTCGTGGAAGAACTGGATCCGACTCATACTCTTATTCTGGATTATACATCAGATACAACAGATGAAGTCCATTATTTCGCCAACTGGGGTATCATGGGCCGTTTCCCCTGGATCTTCGGAATTTTCCACGCATTCGAACCGTCAAGCGAGATTCGAGGTAATTACGATGTCATTGAAAGGCGCCTGCCTCTTGCTGCAAATGATCCGATGTGCAAAGGACTGGTCTTCTGGCCGGAATGTTCGCACACAGATACCCTCATGCTGGATTATATGTCGGCCAATGCCTGGAAACCGTCAAAAGTAAAACTGGATGATTTTCTGCCTGACTTCTGCCAGAACCGCTATGGAAAATATTCCGGTGAAATGTTGCCTCTCTGGAGAAGTGTTATGAACCTAGCAAGGTTGACCGGATGGTTCGGTCCGCAAGACCCGGAACAACTACCCTGCGCTTTCTCTTGTTTCGCGTTTCATCTACTAAGTGGTATGCTTGTGTCTCTGGATGAAACGATGCTTTCGAAACTGCGGAGACAATATAACCGGTACAAGTCGAATGTCTCAACGGTTCCTGAAGTTTTTCTGTATCTTGCCTCACTGAAAATACCGGAGAATTCCATTTTTATCCGCAGAGATGTCCTTGATCTGGCACGGACGCTTGTTGCTAATCTCCAAAGTTACGGATTTGCCAAACTAGCGCTTTCCATGGAAGCTTGGCGAACCTGGAAATGCTCTTCAGAACAGGTGACAACTTTGCTTGAGAGCCTCGGGAAAACGGTTGAACTGGAATCTTCTCTCCTTGATGCACATGAGGATTACAGCCTTTTTGATTCGCTGGAATTACTTGAGAAAAAGCATCAAACTAATCCTAAATTTGAACAGACTCTTAAAGGAAATGCGGAAAACTTCTACTGCCGCACCTATGCAAGTGAATTATTTAAAGGTGTATATCTCCCTGAAATGAAGGTCTTTTCGGAATGGGTCACGAAAAAAATCCGTTCCGGCGACCGCTCCGAATGGAGACGCCCGGAAGAATTCGAAGCGTGGGAAAAAGCCATTCGGGACACCTTCTACGCGACACCGCTTTCCGAGCTTGCCCCGGATCACGCAAAGGCCGCGCGCAGACTGGTAGCGACACTGAAAGAACTCTCCACCGTAACGGAACAAATTTTATCTTGAAAAAATAAGGAGTTTCAACATGTCTGAGATCAATGATTTTGGGTACGTCGAAAAGGCATTCGCCAACATCCGCGAAGTCGTCGAAAAGCAGGGAACCAATATTCACAGGGCGGCGGAACTGATGGCCGACGCGCTCCGTGACGACAAACTCATCAACGTCTATGCCGGCGGCGGGCACACCACGCTGGCGATGGGCGAGATGTTCTTCCGCGCCGGTGGACTTGCCAACATCAATCCGCTGATGGAAACGGCGCTCTCGGTCTTCAATCAGGCGCTGAAGTATCTGGAACTGGAGCGGACCGTAAATTTCGGGGCGTCGATCGTCCGTTACTATGATCTCCAACCGGGCGACCTGCTGATTATCTTCCACAACATCGGCATCAATCCGGCAACGATCGACGCGGCAATGGAGGCGAAGAAACAGGGTGCCGCCATCATCGCCGTGGCAAGTTCGCTCTGGCAGAAGGAAATGCCGAAGGATCACTTCATCCGCCACCCGTCCGGAAAGAATCTTTTCGACTTCGCGGATGTATGCATTGACGACTACAATCCGGTGGGCGATGCGGTCGTTCACGTTCCGGGCTTTGACACACCGATCGCCCCGGTCTCCAACGTGGTCGATTTCACGATCGCGCACCTGCTGGAAATTGAGACGGTGCGGATCTGCGTCGAACGCGGGATTGTCCCGCCGGTCTGGAACAGTGCGAACGCGCCCGGCGGCGATGAAAAGAACAAGGCATATCTGGATCGCTACAAATCCAGAATCAAAGCGTTGTGAGGAGAACGAGATGAATATTGAGTCTATGAATGAAGGACTCCATCGCCTTCTGGAAAAATATCTTCCGGGAAAAACGGCTCTGCTGGAAACGGATGCGGGAATCGGATGCGGCGCGGTTCTGAAAAAAGATGGAGAATGTGTCAAACTGCTGCCGTGGCGCGTCGAACGCCGCTTCACCGAACTGAAGAACCTGACGGAAAACGGTACGCTGGAGGAGGTTTCCACCCTCCGGTTCGCGGTCATGAGCGCGGAGGAATCCCTCCGGCAGCTGCTCTACCGGGAACTGGATCTCTGTGAATTTCTCGGCAAGTCGGAAATTCGGAGCGCGTTTGCCGTCGTCTCCGGCGGCAGGACCGCCAACGTGCTGATCAAACTGGCGGATGGGAAAAGCGTCAGCATCGAATGCTCCGCCGCACTGCCGGAAAAGACATCGCCGCTGGACCGCCATGAGATCATCGCCCGGCGGGGAATCGCCTGCGACCGGGTCGTGGATACACAGGTGCCGCAGTCTTCCATCTATCTTTTCCGGGACGGGGAAGAGACTCGGTACACGGATGTCGATTCAGAACTTTACGGACTCGAAAACAAGGAAATCTGGATTGTCCGTGCGGCATTCGCCGTCGTCAAAACACCGGGCCTTGCCGCACAATGGAATCGGACGGACCGCATTCTCCGCCGGAATGTGGAGAGCATTCTGAACACGGAGGAAAGTGGAAAGCCGGTCTTTTTTCAGGAGGAACACGCATGAAACCCGTCAAAATCGCCATGGCGTCGCTGACCCATGGACACACAAGAAAATATTACCAGACTCTTCTTGACAATGAAAAACTCGACTGGGTTGCATCCTGTGCCGCCGATCCGCGAGCCAGGGAGGTTTACGCCTTGTACAACACCGGAGTTCCCTGCTATTCCAGCATGGAAGAGATGTTCGGAAAACATCCCGATATCGAAGCGGTCGTTCTTGCTTCCGCCAACGATCGGCATCTGGAGGAGATGAGGGAATGCGCCCGGCGGGGAGTTCATATCCTCTCCATGAAAATTCCGACCTTCGATATGACGGAATATGATGAAATGATCCGGCTTGTGGATCGCGCCGGAATTGTCTGTCAGATTGAACTGGAAATGCACTACAATCCGGTGGTCCGGCGCCTGAAGGAGCTGATCGCCTCCGGAGCCGTCGGAAAGATTCTTTCGATGCAGGCGACGAACATCACACTCTCGCCGGTCTGGGCGTTTCCGTGGCAGGGCGTACCGGAAGCCAGCTACGGCAGACGCATCCCGCTGAAGGAAGGCGATCCGCGTTTCCGCGGCGGCGCGCTCTGCGATCACCCGCACATCTTCGACCTGATCCGCCATCTGACCGGGTCCGACTTCGAGCAGGTCTATTCGGTGGTGGCTCCGAACCTCCGGAACGAGCTGGAAGTGGAGGATATGATCCTCTGCAACGGCAGAATGAAAAACGGTGTGACGTTCCTGTTTGATCCCTCCTGGTCGCGGATGGAGGAGCGCCTGAAAGTTCCCGCACCCGGATGGGAGGTCTTCCCGAAACGGATGCAGGTGGACGTGACAATCATCGGAGAAGAGGGAACGATCGTCTGCGACTGCTTCGGACCCAACATCTACCACAACGGCGCCCCGAACGACCGCTACACGGTGCAGTACACCTACTTCGACGAATGGATCGGACTCGTGGATGAGTTCGTGGACTGCATCCGGAATCGGAAAATTCCGAAAATCAACTTGAAATGGCATCGTCAGACGATAGAGTGTATGAATGCCTGCTACGAAAGCGTCCGGAGCGGACTGCCTGTAACACTTGATGAACAGAGGAGAGGTTGAAATGATTGGAATTCCCAGAGAACAATATCTGACCGAATCGACCCTGCCGACGATTCGGGAACTCTCGCTGCAAAACGGAATCTTCCGCATTGCAGACGGCTCCCGCTTTGTTCTGCGCGGAGCTCTGGAAGAATCTTCCGCCGCGGCACTCGCCGCGGAGCGCATCCGTCAGTACTGGAATTGCGAAGGAAGCATTGCCGTCCTCGCAGAACCCTCATCGCTGGGAGCGGAAGAGTATTTTGCCGACATCTCTCCGGAACGCATTGAAATCCGTGCCGATACCCCCGCCGCTCTGCGTTACGCGTTTTCGACCCTCCGGCAGCTTTCGGAATCGGAACGGGGCGTGCTGAAAAGTTCCTTTTTTCAAATTTCCGCACTGAAACTTCACGATTTCCCTGCGCTTTCTTTCCGGGGAATCCATCTCTGCTGGTTTCCGGAAAGCAACGAGACCGATCTGGAGAAATGGATCCGGATGGCCGCCTACTGCAAATTCAACTATGCGGTGCTGGAACCATGGGGCGTGTTCCCGTACCGGAGCCATCCGGAATTCGGATGGGAGGAGAAAAATGTCCCGCTGGAAACCTTCCGCCGACTGGTGAATCTGGGAAAGGATCTGGGAATCCGTCTGATCCCGCAGGTGAACCTGTTCGGACACGCGGCGATGTCCCGTTGCGGAACCGGAAAACATGCCGTTCTGAACCGCCATCCCGAATTTGCTCCGCTTTTTGAGCCCGATGGCTGGACCTGGTGCCTTGCCAATCCCGAAACAAGAAAAGTCCTGGCGGATCTCTGTCTGGAGATTCACGAGGTCTTCGACTCGCCGGAGTTCTTCCACGTCGGCTGCGACGAAGCGTACAAT
>CALXMJ010000442.1 GCA_944389445.1 uncultured Victivallales bacterium
GAAGCATGGCATCATTCCTTTTTTTTAGTTGATTTTGAGCGTTTGCTCTTGATTTCATATTAACTGAAAGTATTTTACTCTTGGATAAGTATATCACGCGAATGAGTAGCACACAATTGATAAAAGATATTTTCTTTTGACGAAAAATCTCTTTCAGGAAAAAAAATCGTGTTTGAGCATATCAAAAAAGTGAAAGCGGTCAGTTATTTTGCCGCGCCCGCAGGCCGGAAAGTCACGCCGGCAACCATTGCCTTGAGCTCGGAAAGCATTGAGCTGGTTACGGGAGGCACCATCTATTTCGAAGTCGACGGTGAGCGCAGAACCTACCGGAAAGGCGCCATGTTCTGGCATGTCTCGCGCGAAAAGACGATCTGGGACACCCCCCCGGACGACCCCTACCGCTGTTATGTCTTCCATTTTGAGGCCCGCCCGCCAACCCGGACCGTGCCTCGCGTGACGGTCTGGAACAATCCGGATGAGGCGCTCGCTTTCGCCTCCGCCATGTTCAGAATTTTCCATTCCGGCGAGTTCGATCCGGAGGCGCTGACCGCCTATCTGTATTCCACCCTGCGCTGGCAGGCTCTCGCATCGCTCCGCCAGCCCGCCGCCCAGCTCCCGGATGCTCTTTCCAGAGCGCTGAAATATCTGGACGCCAACTGCACGTCCAACGTCACGCCGGAAGATGCCGCTGAATATGCGGGTATCAGCCGTCCATATCTCTTCCGGATGTTCCGCGAATCCCTGCGGACGAGTCCCCATCAATATCTTTTAAAACGCCGTCTGGACAAGGCGAAGCTCCTTCTTGCGGGTGAAACTTTTTCCATCAAGGAAATCGCCGCGGACTGCGGGTTTGAATCCATTGAAGTATTCTATCGCCAGTTCCGTTCCAGCTTTCACACGACCCCGGCGGAATACCGGAAGCAATATTCCATTCACCGGGAGTGATTCGTCCTCCTCATGGGGAGTCACTGGACGCGCCGGCTCGCCTTCTCCTGGAGTTTTTTGCGGAGAGCCCGCTCCCTCAGGAACTTCTTGCGCTGATTGTGGTCGTCGATCAGAATCAGGACACTCACGATTGCCGAAACGGCAAAGCCGGTCATGCCGATCAGCGGAATCTCATTCCAGAACGGCGGGACTTTGGCAACAATCACCAGCGCGGAGGCGATCACCAGAGCCATCACCAGCATCGAACGGGAAAGACGCTCTCCCGTCACATACAGAGTCTGTTCAATGTCATCCAGACGGTGATGCTCCACGCGCAGCGTCAGATCTCCGTTCTCGGCTTTCCGCAGAATGGTCCGGAGCGACTTGGGCAGATTCTGGACCATCGTGATGTTGTCGTCCAGATCGTCGAAAAACCGATGGACGTAGATCATCGGGTTCAGCTTTTTCAGTTTGATGCGGCGGATGAACGGTTTGACCATCTCGACCATCTTCAAATCCGGATCGAACGAGCGACCGACGTGCTCAATGGAAATCATCGACTTGAACATCAGATACAGATTCGGCTTTAACGCCAGTTCATAGCGGTTCAGCAGCGTCATAAGCTCCTGAAGAATGTGGGAAGCGCTCAAACGGTCCAGCGGCAGATTGATGTTTTCATCGACGAGGTCGGCGATATCGCGCTCCAGATCATCGCGGCGCCCCGTAAAAGTTCCCGTAATCGTCATCCGGAGGACAGAATCGGTCATCAGAGAGATCTGGCCCCGCAGCATATAATCGAAAATCTTGATGAAGTTGCTGCGTTCCACTTCGGAAATGCGCCCCATCATCCCGAAATCAATGAAGGCGATACGGTTTTCCGTCAGCAGGAAAATATTGCCCGGATGCGGATCGGCATGGAAAAAGCCGTATTCGAAAATCTGGCTCAGCAGCGAATTCACGCCGCGCTCGGCAAGCCGGGGCAGATCGTACTTTTCCCGCAGCTCCGGGGAGACCAGCACCCGTGCGGCGGAATCGCCGAAAATCCGTTCCATCGTCATCACTTTCGGCGTCGTGTACTCCAGATACAGCTTCGGGACAACGATTCCGTTTTTTCCATTCATATTCTTGTAAAAGCGCAGCAGATTCGCCGCCTCGAACTGGTAATTCAACTCGCGCCCCAGCGCATAGGAGAACTCTTCGACGATCCGGACCGGTTCATATTTGGCGATCACATCGTTGTACTGTTCCAGCTTGCGCGCAATGAAGGACATGATCTCCAGATCCACCCGGATGATTTCCCGGATCCCCGGCCGCTGAACCTTGATGACCACCGGCACTCCCTCCTGCGTCACGGCGGAATGAACCTGCCCGATGCTTGCGGCGGCAAGGGAGACGCGGTCGAATTCCCGGAAAACCTCCTCCGGAGGACGGCCAAGTTCCTCCGTCAGAATCCGGACGACCTCCTCCTGCGGAAACGGCGTGACATTCTCTGTCAGTTTGGCAAGTTCCGCCGTGTAGTCGGTCGGCAGAAGATCGGTCCGGGTGGATAGAATCTGTCCGAACTTGACGAAAGTCGGCCCGAGCTCCTCCAGCAGCATCCGGAGTTTCCGGGGACGGGAGCAGCCGATCAGTTCGGGCTTCTCATAAAAACGAAACCGCTTTTTGGTGTCCAGACTC
>CALXMJ010000443.1 GCA_944389445.1 uncultured Victivallales bacterium
CTGGCCCGCAGATACGGTTCGTTGTGCCGAAGGGGGATTTGCTCTGGCGTGGGCACTGCGCGGAAGGGACGGAGTGATGCATTATCAGAATCGGACCTGTCCGTATTTTGTGGAGGAATACACGCGAGCCGAAGTGCCTGCCGCCGCCCGTCGTTACGGGTTTCCGGCATGGTTTTTCGATGTGATGGGATGCGGTTCTTCGGAGTGTTTTTCTCCGGAGCATCCGCTGACTCGCCGGGAATGTGTCCGCAACCGCCGTGCCGCGTTTCGTGTGCTCGCGGACAATGGACTGATCTCCGGAACCGAAGAGGGCGCTGAACCGTACCTTTCCTCTTTCTGCTATTGCGAGGGGAAAATGAGTCCGGCGCTCTATCGGATCAACTATCGCGAATCGGGGCGACGCAAGGCTCATCTTTACACGCCGGAGGAGCATGAAAAGGTATTTGACGCGTTCATGCTGAATCCGCGATACCGGATTCCGCTCTGGGAGCTGGTCTACCACGACTGCGCGGTGAGTTACTGGTACTGGGGCGACAGTTCCAACTGCTGTCCGGAACTGCTTCCGCTCCGCGATCTGTTCAATGTTCTTTACGGACAGCCGCCGCTCTACTCGTTCCATGTTTCCGACTGGGAGCGCTGGAAGGAGCGTCTGCTGAAATCGGCGGCGCGTGCCTCCCGCGGCGCGGAACTGACCGGGTACGAGAGGATGATCTCGTTTGAGTGTCTCAGTGAAGACCGTCTTGTTCAGCGGACCAAGTTTGCGAACGGCGTTTCCGTGACGGTGAATTTTGCGGAGAAGGAATTTCGCCTGGAATCCGGGCGGATTCTTCCTCCGATGAGAGAACTGATCGAATATCAAAAATAATTCCGACTTATAAAACAAGAGGAGAAAAAATGGAAATCAAGGGAATCTGCCCGATTGCCCCCGCGGTGTTCAACGATGCCGGCGAGGTCGACTATGAGGGGTACGAACATTGCTGTGCGGAGCTGATCCGGCGCGGCGCGCAGGCTCTGACGCTGTTCGGGATCGCCGGAGAATACTACAAACTGGATCGCGACGAGGAAGAGAGACTGATCGAATCCACCGTTCGGGTCTGCCATGAGAACGGAGTGCCGGTGATTGTGTCCAATACGCGGCATTCCACGGAATGCGCGGTCAAATGGGCAAAGCACATTGAGGCTTCCGGTGCGGACTGCATGATGGTGCTTCCGCCGTTTTTCCTGAAACCCGGCGTTGCGGCGCTGTTCGCGCACATTGACGCGGTCTGTTCGAGTGTCCGGATTCCGGTCATGTTCCAGTATGCGCCGGAACAGACAGGGGTTGCGATTGCACCGGAAATTCTGGCGGATCTGGCGAAGAAGCATCAGAATCTCGCCTATTTCAAGATCGAGTGCAAACCGCCGGGAGCGTACATTTCCAAACTGATGACCCTGCTGCCCGCCGGACGCAAAATTTTTGTCGGCAACGCCGGATTCCAGATGATCGAAGGATTCCGTCGCGGTGCCGCCGGAGTCATGCCGGGTCCCTCCATGCCGGATGTCTACCGCAGGATATGGGATGCGCTTCTCGCCGGCGATATCGAAACGGCGCAGAAAACCCATGACAAGCTGAATGCGCTTCTGAATCACATCCGCCAGAATGTCGAAATGATTATCCATTTCGAAAAGGAGATTCTGAAGCGCCGCGGATTCGTGAAAAGCGCTTACTGCCGTAAACCCGGTTATGTGAGCGATCCCGTGAGCGATGCGCTCTTTGAAGAACTCTTCGATATGATCCGGAAGGAATTCAAATAACAGGAGGCCTTGTATGCTCTGCCTGGAAAATGAGACTCTGCGCGTCTGGCTGAATCCGGAACAGTCTCTCTCTCTGTGTCTGAAGAAGGATGGGACGGTGCTGGAACAGTGCGCTTCGTCCTGTCCCGTATTCAACGCTGCGATCCGGGAAAACCATCTGATGTTTGATGTGGATTGTTCCGGCTTTGTGCTTCATGCGTCGCTGCATCTTCCGGCGATCGGCGGAGTGGAGTTGCGTCTTGACGCCGACGGTTCCATGCCGGAGGAGGTCGCATGGCCGCCGGCGTGGAAGATGAAGTCCGGGGATATCGGCATCTTTCCGCTCGGGACCGGTTTTGCGTTTCCTGTATCGGAACTTTCTTTCCCGCTGCCGGAGAACATGCCCTTCTATTCCGGCATGAGTGCGTCCATGTGTCTGTTCGGGTTTCAGCGTGCAAGTCTTTGCGTGCTGACTGGCATTGAATGCGGATTCGATGCCGTTCTGCGCAATACGCAGGAGAACGAACTGTTCCACAGCCGTGCGATCTGGCAGGGCGGAAAAGGGGAATGGAGCTATTCGCGCGCGATCCGCTGGTTCTTTGCCGAGGGGCTTTCCGATGGCGCGGCGCAGTACCGTGCATGGCGCGAATCTCTCGGGGAAGTCGTGACTCTGGAACAGAAGAAAAAGCATACGCCGGAGCTGGAAAAGCTGATTGGCGCGGCGGATCTCTGGCTCTGGGATGACAACAACATGAATCGTCTGTATGCCCGTCCGGAGGAGCCGGAAAAGACC
>CALXMJ010000444.1 GCA_944389445.1 uncultured Victivallales bacterium
GAAAATAAATCTGACTATCAGAAAATCGTTCGGATTTCGGACGCTCAAAATTGCAAAAGTGTGCTTATATCACCAGCTTGGCGAACTCCCGGAACCGGATTTCGCCCACAAATTCTGGTGAAGAGGCGAAAAAAAACATCATTTTTCTGGAAAAAAGGGGCGGATACCGGATTTGTTCGGACCTGATTTCAGAAATGGAGGGAGAAGGTTTCGGGAAAGCATTTCCAGAAATATGTTGTTTTGCTGGTAGGTGGTTGCAGGCGTAAGGGACGTGAAACGTTACAGATCTTCGGCTTCCGCACTCCGTTTTCGGAACTGTTTGTAGAGAATGAGTCCGAGAACAACGCTCAGAAGCGCGATCAGTCCCCCGAGAAGATAGGTGTACTGATACTGATGCCCGGTCCAGTCGAGAAATTTCCCGATGACCGGTACCAGCAGAATCATGACGATGCTGTTGATCAATCCTCCGGCGGAGCTGTATTGCGCAAACTGTGCCCGTGGAAGAAGCCGCTGGAACAGCGAGGCGCTGAGCGTCAGATATCCGCCTGCCAGCACGCCATGGGCGACAAAGGCGATTCCATAGCTTGCCGTATCCCGTATGAAAAACGAGGATACGATTCCCATTGCCGCGTAAAGTCCCATGAACAGAATCGAGGCGCGCAGCGGATGGATCTTATCCGCAAGCATTCCGAGGAAATAGGAGAGCGCAAAGGAAATCATATATGTCACGGCGAGAAATTTACCGTAAGTGTCCATGTCAATCTTCAGCTCCTGTGCGTAGAACATGGAAAAGGAGTTGACCGGGGAAATCGCAAGCGCCATTGCCGTTCCGAAGAAATAGATCAGCAGATAGTACGGTTTCGAGTAACACTCCCGGCAGTATTCCGCAATGGCGGCAATCATTCCGCGCCGGGTGGTGTTTTCCGGCGGCGGATACTCTCCCTCTTTCACTTTCAGGCACATGTACAGAAAACCGACTCCATAGACAATCGCCACGGAAACAAAGAGAACATGCGAATGGGTTGCGGCGAATCCGAGAAACCAGAAGTTGAAGAGAATTCCGCAGAGGAGCGAGACAATGCGGAAAAGTCCGTAAAAACGTCCGAGAAGCGGATGCGGAACCACATCGTTGACCAGCGCGCCGAAAATCGCTCCTGAAATGACGGTCGCCACTTCGAACACTCCCCAGAAGATTCCGAGCGTCCAGAGAATCGCCGGATTTTCCGCCGTTCCGAATAGTCTGGCGACTGTCCGTCCGATCACCGGACTGTAGGCAAATCCGGCAATCGCCAGCGCCGCAACGGGAGTCGTCAGCGCAAGATACGGAATGCGGCGCCCCCAGCGGCTCCGGCAGCGGTCCGAATGAACACTGACAAACGGACCCAGAACCAGCCCGAGCACGCAGGGCAGGGAGACGATCATCAGCGTATTCAGAAAGTCGCTGGCTCCGTATGTCTTGAACATCAGCTGAACCAGCTGGAAGACGGAGCGTCCTTTGATGGAATTGGCAAAGTCTCCGAGCAGGAGCAGACTGAACAACGTCACAATTCCGCTGAAGGTGTAGGTCAGGGTTCCGACGGTCCATGTCCGATTTTGATCCGGGCTTCTGAAAAGTGGCATGGGAATGGTTCTTTCTGCGTGGCTCAGGGTTCCAGTTTCAGCAGGTTCTTTTCCGGCACATGGCGGAGACGACAGGTTTTTCCGTCGATACGGAATTCGATGCGTCCGTCGGAGAGGCGTTTCAGACTGGTTTTCGGAACCTGTGTCCCTTTGTATGGCACCAGGGCTGTGACAAACGAAAGAGCGGATGCGCTGTTTTTCCGTTTCGCATACCGGAGCGCGGGACGGTCGGTCTGAATTCCGTTATTCGCTTTTTTTCCGACGGATTTCGTGAGCGACACCCCCTCCTGCGGAAGCATTTGGATCAGCAGATTCGCTCCTTCCGGAAACAGCGTGTGACAGGAGAGGGATTCCGGCTGAAGTTTCACATCCGCTCCCGGCGCGGTCTGGAAATGAAGAGCGACTTCTCCCGTGGCGGACCCTATGGCGTCATCGAAGACAAGCAGGTATTTTCCGTCCAGAAAGGCAAATGCGCGGCGGTGCTTCAAGTTCGGATAACTCTGATTCTCCAGTTGAATCGCGGTGAAGTGCGGCGTGTGTTCCACGGCGAGATGCTTCGGCGCGAAGACGGAGTTCTTTCCGTCGAGTGTGAGGGTCTGGTGCTGAGCTGTCTGTAAATACCAGGCGCGGCCGCGGAGGAAATTGTAGGTGAAGTTTCCGGTATCGGGAGTCAGGTTGCGGCCGTAGGCGAACAGTTCGAATGTCAGGTTGTCGTTATGACAGTGCCATCCGCCGTCGGGCCCGTTCTTGATGAGAAGGTGGACGGCATCGGCATCGCATCCGCTGCGGACGGAATAGAATCCGGCATCGGGCAGATGATGATACAGTTCCTTCGGCGCTTTTCCTTCTTTGCGTTCTGTCGCGATGTAGCGGAAAAATTCATTTGCGGGAAATCGGGAGGAGGCAAGACGCATTTTGCTGATGGCACGTTCGTCCCATGCATCTCCCCAGGCGGCATTCCGAAGGTCCGGATGGAGAAATTCGGCGATGACGGAGTAGAGACGCTCGAATTTTTCCTGCGGAATCATGAACTCTTTCAGATCGGTCCGATTGTTGAGTCGGACCAGCCAGGAGGCGTCCCAGTGTCCGAGGATCGTCACGTAATAGAAATAGCCCCAGGCGAGTTCCTTGTCCATGCCGTCGGGAAGCAGATGGCTTGAAAAACTTCGGTTCTGCTGCTGGAGTCCGGTCCGGCTCCAGAGATCGGCCTCGGCGAGTTCCGGCAGGTAGAGTCCGCTGCAGACGAGTCCTTCCGCCTCGGTGATTCCCCAGTTGCTGGGAGTTCTGCCGCTGTTCTGCAGAAAATCCCCGTGGAGATACAGAACATAGAGCCAGGTGATGAGCGATTCCGCTTTCAGGCCGGGATAGTCGAGCATGAGATCAATGATTCCGCTGAGATTCCGTCCACGGACTCCGCTGTTCAGCAGATTCCAGATCGGAAGCGTGCCGGGCTGGAAATTGCGTTCGGCGACATCGCACCAGTGGTCGAGATGCCGGACGGCGGCTTCCGCATAAGTCTTGTTTCCGGTCATGCGCCATGCTTCGGCAAGTTCGCGGATGAGGCCGAGACGGTTGTGCTGAGCAATCCAGTCCGCGTTGCGGTCATGAGCGCGGTTCGTGAGGTAGTCCACCTTGTCGCCATACTGTTCCACCGGATATCCCTTCAAGTAAGAGGTAATCCGGTTTTGAACCGCATCGTCCACGCGTTTTTTCTTTGCGGGAGAAAGTGGTGTTCCGCGTTTTGTGATGACTCCGGCAACTGTCAGGACGCGGGGTGTTCTGTTTTTGAAATAATCGGCTGTCCGGATCATTCTTTTTTGCGGATCGGATTCTTTCTGAATTTGTTTCAGGGGGTGATCCGGTTTGACTCCGGCAAGCAGGAAATCCGCCTTTTCCGCGGCGGAGAGAACGCGGGGGGCTTTCGTGCGGACCTGTTCCAGTGCGGCGGTGTCAACGACTGAGACGGCCAGTCCGGAAAACGGAATGCGAGTGGGGCCGTCTGCGGGGTTGCCGTCATGAATGAGTTCCAGCGTATTGGCACCCGGTTTTACGGCATCGGAAATGTCGAAAACATATTCCCACGGAACCGCTTTTCCGTTGTCGTACGCAAGGGGCGTGAGCAGGGCGGTGTAGTGCTGGGTTTCAAAATAATACATGCGTTTTTTGTATCCCCGGCTCCAGGAATTCGGGAGATAGAGCGGGCGGTTGACGAGACGTGCCTTGCCGGAATCGGTCAGCAGCCCGAGTTCTTTTCCATTGAGAATGAAGACAGGCGCATAGCGGTGACCGCCTTTTTTCGGATTTTTGGTCAGTCGAATTGCCTGGAAACGGAGGAGCGGAGTTTCTCCTTTGGAAATTTCCGGGAGGGTGAATGTGATTTCCTTTTTCGGCAGTTTTTGCCAGATCTGCTTCTCCCCGGTGTTGAGTTCGACGGTTCCGGAATGAGTCCACAGTGTTTTGCCGGAAGGCATTTTCCGGCTGTCCGACGGAGATGCCGCAAAGACTCCGGCACAGAGAAGCAGGATACAGAGAGCAGGGCAGAGTTTGTTACGCATGAATGAAGGGCTCCTTTCTTTGATCTTATTGGAGAATGAGAATATTGGAACTGTAACAGCAGTCGTTTTCCGTGAAGAGATTGAAATAGAGTGCGCTTGCCGCGCGCGGAATTCCTGCGGTCAGGCGACCGTTTTCCGGCTGTACTGGGACGCGGTTCCAGATTCTGTCCTGCCAGTAGCCGGCTGCCCGGGTGAAATTGAGTTCCGCAAGGCGTATTTTCCGTTCGCATTCCACCCGGACCGAAACCTCGTTTCCGTTGAGTTCCACTTTCGAAAGACTCGGCAGGGGACGTTTCCCTATGACCGAATCGGCAAAGTCGAAGATGGTTTCCTCGTTCCAGCACTGGGTCATGCCGTGCGGATAGGCAACCCGGACCGAAAGGCGTTTTCCCGGATGCGGAACGGCATCGAATGATTTTTGCAGAGCATCGGGAGGAAAGGCAAAGTCATTGCTTCCGGAAAAGAAGAGCACCGGCAGATTCGCCTTCGGCAGATAAAGACCGGGATCCCACAGTTCGTACCAGCGGTTGCAGCGTTCCGGAGTCATACGGGGATGTTCGAAGTTCAGGGCGGAGGATTCTTCGTTCATGAATCCGCAGCCGTAAACGGGAATTGCGAATCGGAAGCGTGGATCAAGTCCGGCCACCGTTGCGGCGGTGACACCTCCCCAGGACACGCCTGTGACGCCGATCCGGTCCGGGTCCACTTCCGGAAACGACCGCAGCAGCGAATGTCCGAGCATTACGGCGGCCGCCGCATGATAGGGCCATTGATCCTCCGGCGGAAGGTCGACATCGTACATGCTCTGTCCCCATCCTTTCGGCCCTGAGAACTCATGGCGGGGCCATTTGGCGAAATAGGCGTTCGGAGCCCAGCAGGGAACACCTCCGCAGGTGTCCATGGAGATCGCCGCATAACCGCGCCGGTTCCAGAGTTCGACCCAGTCGGCAAGGGCGCTTGCGCCTCCGCCATGGATCAGGACGATTCCGGGGACGGGATGTGCCGGACTGGCGCCTTCCGGCAGTCCGCAGCAGGCGAAGACCCGGGTCGGTTTCCCGTGATACGGGACGCTCTCATAAAAGAGCTGCGTGATTCCCGGATACGGGAAATAGGAGGCCGGATACTGTTTCGGAACAGCATAAAAGCGTTCCGTATCGGGAAATGGTGTATTCTGGAATTTCATGTCGGGTCCTTCTGTTCGATAGTGCTTTTAGTGAAACTGAATTCCCTGAAAAAAGAAATTCATGTTCAGATCGCTGGGTTGATCCATCCACGTTCCGATGTTGCGCGCCTGCGGATAAGTGATGTTCCCCTGATGACCGTCAAGATAGACAAAGTTTGCTGTCGCATTCATGTCGGATGGATAGTTCTGCGTGTTCGGATCGCGGGAGGAATCCGCGATGGATGTATTGTGCCGGAAGCCCAGATACATCAGATTTGCGACTACATTTGGTGTGCCTTTTTTTATGATGTCCCCTGCGAAGGCCGCGCGGGTGGGAATTCGGATGGAGGAGAGTTTCTTGCCGATGAAACGATTGTCTCCGGAGCGTTTCAGATCTCCTCCGGTGCACATGTTCATTCCGTAATGTCCCGCGTCGAACTGGTTGGCGGCGAAGGGAATCGGTTCGGAGGGGCAAACCTGGGTTCCTCTGGTCAGAGTACGCCCGTAATACCGGATTCCATAGTTCGGCAGAATTGGATCTCCGCCCCAGTGATTGACTCCGGAAAGAAGCACGACCCATGTCCGGTCGGCGGTGTCCTGGCCGGGAACGATCCAGTCGTCGTAATCTCCGGAGTAGAGAGCCTGCGCCGCCCCGTTGGTTTTCAGATTGCTGCGGCAGGAGATGTCAAACGCCTTCTGCCGGGCTTTCCCGAGAGCGGGAAGAAGAATCGAGACCAGGATAGCTATAATAGCTATGACGACCAGTAATTCTATCAGTGTGAAAATTTTTCTGTTGCACATGGTGCATTTCTCCTTGTTGTTTGTTGTTTTCATAAGACGAAACTTTCAGCCAGACTGCGGCGCAGGGTGCGCGGAAGGGCGCATCCGTTTCGCATAATCAGTTCGGCGTTGATTTTGAAATGATAACTGGAGCAGTCCTCCCCGTTGAAGATCCGGTGGACCAGGTTGACGGCAGCCTGACCGCATTCGGTTCGCGGTTCGGTCAGCAGGGAATAGGGGGTAGGGCTGGTCCGTTCGCATCCTGCCCGCTCTCCCCATTGAATGACGGAGAGATCGGCGGGAACGGAGATCCCGGAATTTGCCAGATATTCCGCGAAATGCTGCATGTAGAAGGACTGGACAATGATTGCCGTTGCTTCCGGGTGTTCCCGCATGTAGCAGGTGATTTATGCCAGATAATCTTTCCATTCCACATTTTTCATGGTGATCAGACAGGACACGGGGTTGCGGATTCCGCCGCGTTCCAGTTCGTCCAGAAATGCCGCCTGACGTTCCTTGAAAATCGCGGTGTCGTTTCCGTGATCCAGCAGAAGAATATGCCGATGCCCGAGTTCCCGCAGACGCTGAAGCGCCATCCGGACCGCCGAGACATAGTTGCAGACCACGGAGGGAACGTTTTCCATTTCACGGTTGACAAGAATTACCGGAAATTCAACTTCCCCGAACCGGATGGTTTCCAGTATTTTCTGACTGTGGCGGTCCAGAATCATGGCGGAGTAGCCGTTGTTCCGGGCATAAGACACCTCATCCTCCCAGGTGGTTTCCGGAGAAAATATTTTGAGATCCGCTGTCATTCCATGATATGCCGCCTGAGAGAATACCCCGAATGCCAGTTGCCGGTTGAATACGTTGACCGTGATGTTTTCCAGAGGGGATTCTCCCCGGATCACAAGCAGGAGCTTCCGCTTTTTTTCTTTTTCGACAGGCTTTGCCGAAGCGGGATCATTGACAAATGTACCTCGGCTTCTCAGGCGTGTGATGAGTCCGTCCTCCTCCAGTTTTTTCAGCGCGCTCCGCAGCGTGACAAACGCAACGCCCAGCTGTGCGGCGAATTCCACCTCGCGGGGAAATTTGCTGCCCGGCGGGTATTCCCCGGAAAGAATCGCTTCTTTCAAGCGACGGTACAGAAGATCTTTTTTAAATTCAACAGCCATTTGATACTATTTCTTTTTATTATTTGATTCTATATGATATTATAGATGAAAACCGGGAAAAAGTCAACCCCCTATTCAAAGGAAATTCTTGAAATATTTTAAAATTTTTCTCTTTTTCTCTTTTTTCCGGATTGCGGCTTGTTCCTGTCAGGAAAGAATGCTATATTAAGTATCATTTTATTGTATCAAAATCTCAACGGTTCAAGGAAAATGGAAAAATGAAAATTCTGGTATTGAATGCCGGCAGTTCCTCACTCAAATTTACTCTGTTCGACATGGAACAGGGTGCCCACAAGGTGCTTGCAAGCGGGCAGGTTGAGCGCGTGGGGACCGATTCTCCGAACATGATCTACAAACGCCCTGACGGATTCAAGAGCGAAGGCGGAATCCGGATCGCCGACCATGCGGGAGCGCTTGCGGAAATCTGCAAGAAACTGATTGATCCCTCCGTCGGAGTGCTGAAGGAGCTTTCCGAGGTTTCCGCGATCGGTCATCGCGTTCTCCACGGCGGGGAGAAAATCACGGAACCGGTTCTTGTTGATCAGAAGGTCAAGGATATTATCCGCGAATGCTTCCCGCTCGGACCTCTCCACAATCCGGCGAACCTGACCGGAATCGAAGCCTGTGAGAAAGAGTTCCCCGGCGTTCCCAATGTGGGCGTGTTCGATACCCAGTTCCATCAGACAATGCCTCCCGAGGCCTATCTCTATGCGATTCCGTATGAATATTATAAGAAGTACGGCATCCGCAAATACGGTTTCCATGGAACCAGCCATCACTATGTGACGCTTTCCACGGCGGAATTCCTCGGCAGAAGACTGGAGGATACCACCATCATCACCTGCCATCTCGGAAACGGATGCAGCATGGCGGCGGTCAAGAACGGCAAGGTCATTGATACTTCCATGGGACTTACTCCTCTGGAAGGCCTGATGATGGGGACCCGCTGCGGCGACATGGATCCCGCCGCTGTGATCCGTCTTGCCGAACTCGGGCTCTCCCCTAAGGAGCTCGACAAGACTCTGAACAAGAAATCCGGTCTTTTCGGAATCGGCGGCATCAACAGCGGCGATATGCGCGACATGATCAACGCCGCCGCCGACGGCAATGCCCAGGCGGAACTCGCTCTCAAGATGTTCGTCCGCAGAGTGGTCAAGTACATCGGCGCCTACTATGTTCTTCTCGGCGGCGCCGAGGCTCTTGTATTCACCGGCGGTATCGGGGAATATTCCGTACCCATCCGCAAGCGGGTCATGGAGGGAATCGCCGCGCTGAACATCAAGCTGGATCCGGCGAAAAACGAGTCCTGCTTCGGCAAAAAAGGCATTATTTCCACTGACGACAGCGCGTGGAAAGCGATTGTCATGCCGACCAACGAGGAACTCATGATCGCTCTCTCCACCATGAAGGTTCTCGGAAAATAACATTCCTGCCGGAATGTGTTTCAGACCCCCGGGCGCTGTTTTTCCCCGGGGGTTTTTGTTGTCCCGTTTCTGGTCAGCGAAATCTCAGCAGGACGATTTCCGGCGGACAGTTGATGCGATAGGGAAGGAATGTTGTTCCGATGCCGGAAGACACGATCAGCTTCAGATTTGCCTGCTTGTTTTCATAGGCGCCGTATTCAAACCGTTTCCAGTGTTTGGAAGATGCCTTCAGGGCTCCGAAGCCGGGAATTCGGATCTGCCCGCCGTGGGTGTGTCCGCAGAGCGCCAGATCGAAATGCGCGAGTTCGTCGGACGGCAGATCCGCGATTGAGTCAGGATTGTGCGAGAGAAGAAGGCTGAACGCGTATTTCCGGCGGGATGGATATACGCGCGGGATTCCGATTTTATAGTCGTCGAGACCGTAGATTTCGAAAGCTCCTGCGGAAAAGGATTCGTTGTTCAGGAGTTTCCAGCCGGCTTTCTCGTAGAGCTGTTCAATGATTCGGAAAGGAAGCCAGAGACGGCGGCGCTTGTCCCAGTTGCCATAGACGGCGAATTGTCCGCGTTTCCCCTTCAGTTGCGCCATCATGTGCATGGCGTCCGGATAGAGGCTGGAATAGGTGACCAGATCGCCGCCGAAGAGCAGGTAATCCGGAGAAAAGAGCGTGACGGCTTCTCGGAGCGCCTCCGTCAGCCATTCGGTTCCGTTCCAGAAACGGGGACGGTTTGCCGGCGACGCCAGATTCCGGATCGTTCCCTCCTGGATGTGCGTATCCGTAAAAAAAAGAACGGACTGTCCCGAGAGAGCGGGAACAGTCAGTTCATATTCTTTCAGAGCAAGGCCGGATGGCAGAAACGATTCCTTCCGGGAAAAGGAGGAATCAAGGATTGCCGGACGGAAAAATCGAAAAGAGTTCGATTTGAGTTTCCTGTAATCCGGCATTTTATTCTCCGGGTTACGCCTCTTCCGCGAGACGTTTTCTCATCGCTTCCGGAAGCGGGGAGACCGCTTTGACAACGCGTTCGCCCACGCCCGGCAGCTTGATTTTGTCGCCGACTTTCGCCGCGGTCAGGATCTCGCCCATTTTTGTTTTATAGGAGATGCAGTTGTTGTCCGGGTCGCCGTCCAGAGCGCCGAGAACATAATAGTCTGTGGTTTTCCCGGAAGCATCCGCCAGGGTTGCTGTGGAACCTATGACAATATGATCGCCGATCTTGACATTTTTGAAGTCCGTGGTATGAACGGTGTTGACGATGTTTTCGAGTTCCGCGCGGCGTCTGTGGAGGAAGCGGCGGCGTTCCTTGGCGGCATCGTATTCGGCATTTTCGCGGAAGTCACCGAAGCTTCTCGCGTGCGCGATGGCGACGACGTTTTCCGGAATCTGCACGGTGATGATATCTTCCAGTTCTTTTGCCACCCGCGAGAGGGAGGCCACGGAGGTGATGTCCGTCTGAGCTGTGGAATCTCCTTCCGCATCGCCCATGAGGCGCTTTCCTTCTCCGCTTTCGATGCGGTTGCGGAGTTCTTCCGAGTGACGGGAGAGTTTGACCATGATACTCTGACATTCTCCCATCTGGAAAGTCCTGACCCGCTGAAGGGCGTCGATGATGGAAGGAATGTCGCCATCGGCGTTCTCAATGACGAATTTCTGGAATTCCTCTTTTTCGAACAGGGTGCGTTTGAGTTCGCGCTGAGCGGAAGTCCATTCTTTCGGAAGATTCTCCATGGAGATGGCTTCCGCGATGCGGCCCATGTCGACAATGGAGGTCAGGTTGCGTGAGAGTTTGGTTCTGTTTTTCCAGAGGTAGAGGAGAATATCCGATGTCAGGATGTGTTTCTCAAAGATTGCAGTCGCGACTGCTTTCTGTTCAATGGATTCGAAGAGAAGGGTCAGACAGCGGAGCGGAAGCACGCATCCGAGTTCTGCCAGTTCATCATCGGTGTAAAGGACTCTGGATGCCTTGATGAAGGAGGGGAGCAGTTTCATGGAGATGTGTCCCCATACCTCGAGTTCCTTGCCGATCTCCGCTGTTTTCACATCGGCGGGCCAGAAGGGCGCTTTGCCGCGGAGAGGACGGAACATATCCATGAGGAGCGGCTCGGGATTTGCCGCCGCAAGCATGGCAATGCAGTCTCCGAGCATGGTGACGTCTTTCGGCGACATCGGCACACGGAGGTGACCGAAAAGCTTTGCCAGCTTGGCGGTTTCCTCCTCTCCCAGTTTGATGCCGCCCGAGGCTTCCAGCGGGGTAAGGAGCGTGTTGAGTTCCAGAACGCTTCTGGCATCCCACGGGGCCCGTTTTCCGCCGGGGAAGGTCTGTTTCGGGGTTTCATTCCACCACGCCTGAAATGTGTCGATCGACATGAATTCCGGTACGAGAAGGCGTGTGATGATTTCTTTCAGACGGGTTTCAGAGAGTTCCGTCAGAGCATTATGCGTAAAGATTTCTTTGAATTTCTGCGCGGAGGGAAGACGGTGACGGTCCGGAACAAGAATATTGAACATTTCCGGATTCGCATCGAAGAAGGAAGCATTTCCGAGAGCGGAACTGATGGGAAGAGAGAGCAGATTGCCCGCGGAAAGCGAATTGATCCCGAGGGTCGCGGTGCCCTTGTCGATCGAGGTGACTTTTCCCCAGATCTTGGAATCCGACTGATAGACAAGGCAGCCCGATTTGATTTTCTGCAATTTTTTAAGCCGGGCGGAAACCTCCGACGCCTGTACTTCCGAGTCTCTGGCGCCGACGGCCTTGAGGACCGTCTGGCTGGAAATGTACGGAGGCAGCAGACATTTCACCGCGCTGTTGAGGGCGTTCCGGAAAGTCTGGCTGTCCAGAACATCCTTCTCCGCGAGGTCGATACAGAGACGGGAAACGGCTTCCGATTTTGAGATGACTTCGTCGAGGGCGTCGAACAGGGTGTCGAAATGACCGGCGTTGTCGCGCAGCTCCTGAATTTCCGATGATTTTGTTTTTGCCGAAAGTTTGCTGATTGCATCGTCATCGCCTGATAATGCACCGACTATCAGTTCTTCAAGTTCCGCTGCCATAAAAGCTCCATAATTTAAGTTGTTTTCAGTCTAACCATATAACATACACCGGAAATGCGATTTTTACAATCGTTTTTTCTGCGGGACTTCATTTTTATTGCGGTTTTCGGGAGGTTTTTTACTGCATGGTTTGTCCGATGCCGTCTTCTGTGACGGTGCAGAGTTCGCACCAGCTCCAGAGAATGCTCAGGGGAAGGGTGAGCAGACTCAGCCCCAGGACGAGCTGAATGCAGGCGGCGGTCCGGCGGCCCGCGTAGAAGTTGTGAATTCCCCAGCCTCCGAGAAAAAGAGCGAGCATGCGATAGGTGCGGAGACGCCGGCCGGATTCCCGGGGAGTTCCGTTTCCCAGGTCGAGAAGAAGTTCGCCGCAGTGGGGGCAGACGGCCTCCGCATCCGTAAGTTTTCCGCAGTGGGGGCAGAGTTTCAGATCGTTTATGTCTTTGCCGTCGGAAGGCGGGAGCTGAAGGAGTGCGCCGCAGGTCTGGCATGTGAAGAGTCCGCCTCCCAGATCGGAGTAGAGATCGTAGATTTCTCCGCAGTTTCCGCATTTGATCCGCATGAGACGGCTCCTTCTGTTTTCCCGCAGGTAATATAAAAGCCAGCGAACCGGAATGCAAGGGCGCGGAAGAATGACCGGAAGATCATTTTCGGATCATGCCCCGGTCAGTTTTCCGTGCTATCTTCTCCGGATAGATTCGGAAACGGGGTGCGTGGAAAGGGCGAAGAGTACTGTGAAAAAGTAACATGGCAATCTTGTTTTTTCGTTTTAAAGGTGTATTTTACAGGATTATTATGATAATCGGTTCGAAAAAAAATAACATAGGAGGTCATGTAGATGGCTGAAGAATTGCAGGGTCTTTTGGACAAGATCCAGACGGAAGGGATCGAAAAGGCCGAATCGGAAAAGAGCAGAATCATCGCCGACGCCAAAGCGGAAGCCGCCCGGATTGTCGCGGAAGCGAAACAACAGGCGGAAGCCATTGTGAAAAAGGCTGGAGAGGAAGCCGAGGTGAGTGAGGCGAAAGGTGCCGCGGCGATCCGTCAGGCCGCCCGCGATGTGATTATCGCTCTCCGTTCGGACATAGAGGCCCGTTTGAGAAAACTGACCGCCGACTGTGTCGGTGATGCGATGACTCCCGAACTTATGAGTCAGATTGTCCTGGAAATGGTCAAGGCGTATCGTGAGAAGAATCCTGTCGGCGATGCCACGGTGGAAATTCTGCTTGCGCCGAAGGATGCCGACCGACTGGCGTCTCTTTTGAAAGGTTCTCTTCTTGCGGGGCTCCGCGTGAATCCGGAAATCGCTGTGGGGAACGATTTCGCTTCCGGCCTTCAGATCGGATTCAAGGGATCGGATGTGTTTCTGGATTTCAGCGATGATGCGCTTGCCGATGTGATTTGCGCCTTCGTCGGGCCGAAGCTTGCCGCGGCGATCAAGGGCTGAACCTGTTAACCGGAGCTGAACGATGGTACTGTTTGCATTGCTGGCGTCCCTGCCGATGCTGAAACGGGAAGAGACACCGTTTCTGAGCATGGAGGAACTGCTTTCTTCCGCCGAATCGTTTCTGTCTGCGAAAGATGCGGAATTGTTCAAAGCTCTGAGCCTGTCTGTAAAAGACGAAGCCGTTTTTCCGGCGAAGTCGCTTGCCGCGAAGTATGTGAAATGGGAAGTCTCTTTCCGGAATTCGATTGCAAAGCAGCGTGCGGCGCGTCTTGGAGTTGATCCGGCGCCCTATCTGCGGGATTTTGCGTATGATACGGAGGCGGAACGCTTTGTGCGGGAAGCCTTTGCCGCGGAGAATCCGCTCGAACGGGAAAAGCTGCTGGATTTCGGCAGATGGACGAAACTGGAGGAACTGGAACTCGGTCACCGCTTCGATTTCGATGTGCTTTGCGCATACAAACTGAAGCTTGAGATACTGTTGAAATGGAAGGCCAGGTCCGCGGAACAGGCGGCTGGAAACCTCGATCTTGCTGCCGCCGGAGTGCGGAAGGAAAAAGAGGCTGTCTGAGCGCGGCGCCGCTTATTTCCTGAACCGGAATCAAGAATTAAAACGGGAGATTCATAGAATATGCTCGAAAACAAGAAAATGGGACGGATCGTCGGTGTCAACGGCAATCTGCTGACCGTCGAATTCGATTCCCACGTCACACAGAACGAAGTCGCGTTCGCCATTATCGGCGACGTCAGGCTTAAGTGCGAAGTCATCCGTGTCAGAGGCTCCAGAGCCGACCTCCAGATCTTCGAAAGCTCCGCCGGCCTCAAGGTCGGCGACGCCGTGGAATTCACCGACACTCTGCTCAGCGTCAAGCTCGGCCCCGGCCTTCTCACCCAGGTTTACGACGGCCTCCAGAATCCGCTTCCGAAACTTGCGGAAAAAGCCGGATTCTTCCTCCAGCGCGGACTCTACATGGACCCCCTCGACTACAATTCCACCTGGGAGTTCACACCGATGGCGAAGGTCGGCGACAAAGTCGCGGCATCCGACCGCCTCGGATATGTCCCCGAGGGAATTTTCAAGCACTACATCATGCTTCCCTTTGCTTTTCAGGGGACCTGGGAGGTTACGGAAATCGCTCCGAAAGGCGTCTACAAACTGAACGATACCATGGCGAAAGTCAAAAATGCCAAGGGCGAGGAACGCGTCGTGACGATGGTTCAGGAGTGGCCGGTCAAAATTCCGATCTCCTGCTATAAGGAAAAACTGATGCCGGTTGAACCGATGATTACCCAGATGCGTACGATCGACACCTTCTTCCCGGTCGCGAAAGGCGGCACCTTCTGCACCCCGGGACCCTTCGGAGCGGGCAAGACGGTTCTCCAGCATTCGATCAGCCGGTATGCCGAGGCGGATGTCGTTGTGATCGCGGCATGCGGCGAGCGAGCCGGCGAAGTCGTGGAAATTCTGCGCGAGTTCCCCCATCTGGAGGACCCGCGGACAGGCAAGCCGCTGATCGACCGTTCGATCATCATCTGCAACACCAGTTCGATGCCGGTGGCGGCGCGTGAGGCGTCGGTCTATACGGCTGTGACGCTTGCGGAATATTACCGGCAGATGGGATTGAACTCCCTGCTGCTCGCCGATTCCACTTCCCGCTGGGCGCAGGCGCTCCGCGAAATGTCCGGCCGACTGGAGGAAATTCCCGGTGAAGAGGCGTTCCCGGCCTACCTCGAATCCCGTATCGCCGAATTTTATGAGCGCGCCGGACTCGTTGTGCTGAACGACGGCTCGAAAGGCTCTGTGACGATCGGCGGTGCGGTCAGTCCCGCCGGCGGAAACTTCGAGGAGCCTGTGACGCAGGCGACGCTGAAGGTTGTCGGCGCGTTCCTCGGACTTTCCCGCGAACGTTCTTCCGCACGTCGCTATCCTGCGATTCATCCTCTTGAAAGCTGGAGCCATTACAAGAGCGTTGTCGATCCCAAAGAGGTTGCATATGCCCGCGGCATTCTCCGGCGCGGCAATGAAATCAATCAGATGATGAAGGTCGTCGGTGAGGAAGGTACCCACATCGGAGACTTTGTGATCTATCTGAAGAGCGAGTTTCTTGACTTTGTCTATCTGCAGCAGAACACTTTTGATGAGGTGGATGCCGCCACGAGCGCGGAACGCCAGCAGTATGTGTTCGAGCGCGTCGTCGGAGTCCTGAAAGATGAATTCAAGTTCGACGACAAGGACCAGGCCAGACGCTTCTTCCTTGAGCTTCGCCAGCTCTTCACGGACTGGAACTATTCTCCGTACAATTCGGATAAATTTAAAAAGGGCGAAGAGGCAATCGCTGCGAAAATCAAGGAGAGATGTGTCAATGCGTAAGGTTTACCACAAAATCATTCAGATTGCCGGAAACGTGATTACCGTTGAAGCGGATAATGTCGCGTACAACGATCTTGCCGAGGTGACGAGTTCCCGCGGCATTTCTCTGGCGCAGGTGATCCGTCTTCAGGACAATAAAGTGTTTCTGCAGGTGTTCGCCGGTTCCCGCGGAATCAGCACGGGAGACGAGGTCCGCTTTCTCGGGCATCCGATGAAGGTTTCCTCCTCCGAAGATCTGCTCGGGCGGGTCTTCAACGGCGCAGGAAATCCGCGTGATTCCCGTCCCGCGATCACGACCGATCAGATCGACATCGGCGGACCTTCCGTGAACCCGGCAAAGCGTATTATTCCCCGCAAGATGATCCGTACCGGTATTCCGATGATCGACTTGTTCAACACTCTGGTGGAATCCCAGAAACTGCCGATCTTCTCGGTCGCCGGCGAGCCGTACAACGAACTCCTTGCGCGAATCGCGATGCAGGCGGAAGTCGATGTCATCATCCTCGGCGGAATGGGACTCAAATACGACGATTATCTCTATTTCAAGAACGTGCTGGATGAGCACGGAGCGCTCTCGCGTTCGGTTCTGTTCATCCATACGGCGTCCGACCCCGTGGTGGAGTGCCTGCTGGTTCCGGATATGTGCCTTGCGGTCGCGGAGAAGTATGCGCTGGAGAAGAAGCGCGTGCTCGTGCTGCTCACTGATATGACGAACTTCGCCGATGCTCTCAAGGAGATTGCGATTACGATGGAACAGATTCCTTCGAACCGCGGTTATCCCGGCGACCTCTACTCGCAGCTGGCATCCCGCTACGAAAAAGCGGTTGACTTCGACGGCGCGGGCTCCATCACGATCCTGACCGTGACGACCATGCCCGGCGACGACGTCACGCACCCGATCCCCGACAACACCGGCTACATCACCGAAGGGCAGTTCTATCTCAAGAACGGCCGGATCGAGCCGTTCGGTTCGTTGAGCCGTCTGAAACAGCAGGTCAACGGCAAGACCCGTGAGGACCACCGCGCGATCATGGATACGATGATCCGCTTCTACTCCGACTACAAGGAGACGCTGGAAAAGCAGTCGATGGGCTTCCAGATGAGCAACTGGGACAAGAAACTTCTGGAATATGGAGTCAAATTCGAAAAGCAGATGATGGACCTTTCCGTCAACATCCCGCTGGAAAAAGCGCTGGACGAAGGCTGGAAAATCCTCGCCGACTGCTTCGACAAAACCGAAACAGGTATCAAATCCGAGCTTGTTGAAAAATTCTGGCCGAAATGACCTGAGCGAGGGATAGAATGCCGAAAGTCAAACTGACAAAAACAGCATTGAAGCAGGAGAGGGATTCGCTGAAGCAGTTTCAGCGGTTTCTGCCGACTCTTCAGTTGAAGAAGCAGCAGCTCCAGCTGGAAATGCGGACTTGTCTCGAACGCATTGAGAAGAACCGGGAGTTCGAACACGCCACAAAAGAGGCGTTGCGGTCGTGGACCGCGCTTTTCGGGGATTCCGCCGCGGTCGGACGAATCGAACAGAATCTCTCCGTCAAGGAGGTTGTGACCGGCGAACAGAATATCGCCGGTGTTGACGTGCCGGTTTTCAAGGAGGTCGTATTCGAATTCAAACCGTTTGATCTTTTCGCCGACGAGCCATGGCTGGACGATGCCGTCGAATCCGTGAAAAAGATCGTATCCATTCAGGAGGAACGGGAAATCATCCGTCGGCAGTATGAGCTGATCGCGGATGAACTGCGGGTCACGACCCAGCGAGTGAATCTCTTTGAAAAGGTCAAGATCCCTGAATGCAGGGAGAATATCCGTGCCATTCAGATTTATCTCGGCGATATGGATACCGCAGCTGTGGCGCGTTCCAAGATCGCCAAGAAGAAACTGCAGGAGACCGTCGCATGATAGTGGAAATGAAAAAAATCACGCTTCTTTGTCTGGACTCCGACAAAGTCCGGGCTCTGGAAGCGCTTCGTGATCTTTCGATCATGCATGTGTCCGTTCAGAAGAGCGTGGATACGCCGGATGTCGGAGCTCTTTCCGGGCGTCTTGCCGCGATCAACCGCGCAGGACAGGCCCTTCTGGAGTGCAAACCTGAGAAGAATGCCGCAGAAGAGCAGAACGCCGAAAAGGTGGTCGACCGGGTCAATGCGGTTCTGGATGACATTTCCGCGACGGAAAAATCCCGTGATGCCCTGGAAAAAGAGTGGGAACGCGTTCGCCCGTGGGGAGATTTCTCTCCCAGGCAGATTCGGCGTCTGGAGTCGGAGGGCGTGTACGTTTCGCTCTGCACCTCGTCCGTGAAAAATATTCCGGAGGCTCCGGAAGGCGCGTCGATGAATGTGATCTCCAAAGATGCGTCGCTTGCTTATTTCGTGCTGATTTCCCGGGAAAAGATGGAACTGAAGAACTTCACGGTCGTTACTCTTCCGGAAAAGCCGCTTTCCACCCTTGAGAACGAGATTTGCATGCAGAGAGATCATCTTGTGCAGCTCAAGGAGGAGTTGAATTCTCTGGCGGCGTCGCTTCCAGCCGTCCGCCGGTACAAGGCGGACATGGAGGAGAAACTTGAATTCGCGAAAAACCGCGACGGCATGGAAGTCAGCGGCGCGATTTCGTATCTTTCCGGCTATGTTCCCGTGGACTGCGTGGATCGTCTGCGCGAGGCGGCCCGGAAGGATGGCTGGGCTCTGCTGATTTCCGATCCGGAACTCGACGATCCCGATGTGCCGACCTGCATCCGGAAGCCGAAGTGGCTTGATATCATGGATCCGCTGTTCGACTTCATCGGAGTGACGCCGGGCTACCGCGAAAGCGACGTGAATCTGTTCTTCCTGATCTTTTTCCCGATTTTCTTCGGAATGCTGATCGGGGGTGCCGGATACGGGGCGCTTTTCATCGCCGTGGCGCTTTTCTGCAAATATACGGTATGCCGGGGCAAGGAGACGGCGCGTCTGCCGCTGAATCTTTTCCTGATGCTGTCGTGTACGTCTCTGGTCTGGGGCTGGCTGAACGGTTCCTGGTTCGGAGTGCCGAGGAGTGTGCTGCCGGAGTGGATGCGCGGGATCAACTTTCTGGCGGATCCCGCGAACAGTCCGCTTGCCTGCGAAGTCGCGGAGAAACTGCAGATCAAAAGCATGAGCGGAATCAAGGATAAGTTTATCCAGTGGCTCTGCTTCCTGCTGGCGGCGCTTCAGCTCTCGGCGGCGCGTCTGTTCAAGACCCTTTCCGATCTGAGAAAGAGCTGGCGCGCGCTGGGGAATCTCGGCTGGGCTCTGCTGATCTGGGGAAACTTCTTTACGGCGGTGAACCTGATTGTGTTTCCCCGCACATTTCCGCAGTTTGCGTTCTGGTTCTACGGAATCGGCGTGGTGCTGATTATCGGGACGATTTCCGCGGAGGCCGCGCTGAATCTTCCGTTCGCGCTGATCGGCAGCTTTGTGGATGTGCTTTCGTACATTCGACTGTTTGCGGTCGGCCTTTCAGGAACCTACATTGCGGAAAACTTCAACAAGATGGGCGGAATGGTGCTTGGTGCGCTGCCGTCCAGTCTGTATGTCATCGGACTTCTGGGGCTGATTCTGGTTGCCGTGTTCGGGCATATCCTGAACATTGCCCTCGGTTTCCTCGGCGTGCTGGTGCATGCGATCCGACTGAATACGCTGGAATTCTCAAACCACATGGAGATGCAGTGGGGCGGAATCCGTTACAAACCTTTTTCAAAGACAAATAAAAACCCAATTAAAGAGCATACTAAAACAGGAGAAAAACAATGAGCATGTTACTCGCGACAGCGGCGGAAGCTGCAAATGCAGCCCAGGCTGCGGCCCCCATCGTACCGGATTACGCACAGAAGGCGCTTGTCTTCGCAGCGGCGTTTTCCTCCATCGGATTTGCGGCAATCGGATCCGCCTATGGTGCCGGCGCTGCCGGATGCGCGGCGATCGGCGCCTGGAAAAAGTGCTATGCACAGAATAAGCCGGCTCCCTTCCAGCTGCTGATTTTTGCCGGAGCTCCGCTTTCCCAGACGATTTACGGAATGATTATCATGTTCATCATCATGGGTGCGGCCGGAGATGCGGCTCTTCTTGCCTCCAAACCGGGAATCTGGTTCGTCTATATGATGGTCGGTGTTCTTTCCGGCGTTTCGATGGGTGTTTCCGCTCTCTGGCAGGGGCTTTCTGCCGCAGCATCCGCGGATGCGTTCGCGGAAACGGGAAAAGGCTTCACCAATCAGCTGATGGTTCTCGGTATCGTGGAAACCGTTGCGATCTTCGTGATGGCGTTCGCGATCGTTCTTCTCAGCTCCTTCTGAGCAGGACGAATTTCACGGAAAAAAGGCGCCGCGCGCCGCCTTTTTTTTTGTTTTCATTTGCATTTTCACGAGTTCCCGATACATTGTCTTGATAATTCATATCTTACAGGGAGAAGGGAGAGATTCCAATGCAGAATACCTATCGAATGACCGTGACCGGCTCTCACCAGGAAGGAATGGCGGCGGTCAATGAAAAAGTTTTCTTTTTCCCGACCGTTTACTGCAACGAGACTCCGTTGTTCCGGGGGGAGATCCGCTGGACGCTCTGCCGGAATCTGACGGAACAAGTCCAGGAGGGCGTGATCCGGCTGGAAAACCGGGTTCCGTTCATGAGTTGTTCCTCGCCGGAGCCTGCGTATTTGAAATGCGTGTTCCGCTTTGTTCCGGAGGAGGGAGATGCATACAGTCAGGAGATCGGGGTGCTTGTCGCTCCGGAAGGACTGAAACCGTCTCTGCCGGCGCCGGATGATTTTGATGACTTCTGGAATTGTCAGAAGGAGCGGCTTTTGGCGATTCCCCTGAACCTGAGACTTCAGCCGCTGCCGTCTTCCGGCCCGGAGATCGAGGCATTTGATCTTACTGCTGATTGCGCAGGAATGCCTGTCCGCGGAGAACTGCTGCGTCCGGCGGACAGGCGGGGCAGACTGCCCGCGATCATTGTGCCGCAGGGAGCGGGGGTGCGGTCCGCGGGAGTCGGAACCGCGCAGTACTGGGCGGCGCGCGGATTTCTGGCGCTCGACATCAACGCTCACGGGATCGAAAACGGGCATGAGCCTTTCTGGTACCGGACACTTTCGGAAGGAGCTTTACGGGATTATCCTGCCCGGGGATTCGATTCGGGCGATCCGGAGAAGGCGTACGCGCTCGGGATGTTCCTGCGGATGAAGCGGGCGATTGATGCCGTTGCATCGCTGCCGGAGTGGGATGGGCGCAATCTGATTGTTTACGGAGGCAGCCAGGGGGCATGGCAGTCGTTTGCCGGTGCGTATCTGGATTCGCGGGTAAGTACGCTGGTATCATGGATTCCTGCGGGATCGGACATGTTCAACGGCGGCTGGCCATGTCAGGGCGCGATGCCTTGCCGTTCGGAAAAACGGGATTCCTATGAAAGGGTGCTTCCCTATTTTGACAACTGCAGTTTTGCGTCGCGTCTGCGGATTCCGGTGATGATCGCCGCCGGATTGATCGACAATGTCTGCAAGGCGGACGGCGTGATGGCGGTCTACAACAGCTGCCCGTCGGAGAAGAAGGAGCTTTCACTGCATTACCAGATGGGACACGAGACTCCGGAATGCGTGCGTACCGCTCTGGATCGTTTTGTCATGCGCAATTTGAAATGAAGAGGTGTTTCTATGGGAATGGAACAGGAACAGCCGGGGTATGCCGCAGGAAAAATCAGGGAAAGGGGATTCCTGTTCCTGATTTCCGAGTCTGTCAAAGAGGATGAGTTCCGGAAGGCTCTTCCGCAGCTTGATGAGCGGATCGGAAACGGGAAAAAATTAAAGGATTCCAAATCCACTACGGCGGCCGTCTGCGAGCTTCCCGGATGCGGAACTGTTTTTGTCAAACGAACAAACAACAAGGGGTTGTCGTTTACGTTGCGTTATCTGTTCCGGCCGGCCCGTGCGTTTCGCGCGGCGCGCGCCGCGGACCGCCTCTTTCGTGCGGGAATTGAGACTCCTGCTGTTCTTGCTGTCGGGGAGCGGCGTTTCTGCCGGGTCCTGCTCGGAGGGTATCTGGTCAATGAGATGAAGCAGGATGTCACGGAAGCGTATCATGTTCTCCTGAATTCGCCTGATCCCGGAAAATGCGTAGCTGAGATCATGGAAAAGGCGGGGCGTCTGCTGGCGTCGATCCATTTGCAGCATGTAATCCACCGGGATTTCAAACTGGCGAACGTTTATTTCCGGAAGGACGGCTCCTGCGGAGTGTGGGATCTGGACGGCGCACGAATTTATCCTTCTTCCGTTCCGCAGAGCCTGATGATGGTGGATCTGTCGCGTCTTGTCTCATCCGTGTTCAGCGTACTGAAACTCCGCAAGGATCCGTACGAGCCGGAGCTCCGGGATGTTTGCGGACAACTTGCGCGGGCCTATTCCTCCTGTTCCTCTTCGCTTTCTGTGACGGGCGTGGCGATTGAAGCCGCTCTGCAGAAATTCTTTCCGGGAAAATGAGGGGGCCTCCGCTTCATCGCTTTGCTTGCGCTTATCCCTGTTTTGTGGCA
>CALXMJ010000445.1 GCA_944389445.1 uncultured Victivallales bacterium
CGATGAAATTCCGCGTCCGCCTTGTCCCACTCGGATTGCGGCAGAGAGGGCTTCCAGAACGCATTCAGCGCCGGACGTATGATTTTATAAGGTCCTGCCTGTTCGAGCTTCCTGCAGCAGCCGGAATCAAGTAAACGGTACTCCAGAATCTTTCCCATCGGTCACTTCCCCGCTTCATAAACGATTTTACCGCGGATTACCGTCATGCGGACCTTGTTCGTTTTCCTGTCCAGAAAGGTGATGTCCGCTTTTTTGCCGGGTTTGATTTCTCCTCTGGTAATCAAACCGAGGTCATGGGCCGGATTGCTGGTAAAACACGCGGCAGTAAGAGTATCCGGCATGCCGGAATAGTTCGTGAAATGGAGCCATCCGGTTTCCAGCGTGGTTGTGGTTCCGGCGATGATTCCGCCCATTGTTACAATTCCGTTCGGCCCCCGTTCCAGGGAACAGCTCTCGCCGCCGACTTCAATTCCGTTGCTGACACCGATCAGTTTATCCTGCGGTTTGACACGGCTTGCAAGATCAACCATCCGCGGATGGATGTGAGCGCCGTCCGCAATGATCTCCACGGAAACACGATTGTCGGTCAGCGCGATCAGGGTAAGATCGGAACGTCGCTGATGCAGGGGCGGCATTCCATTGAACAAATGGGTGCAGCGCCTGGCTCCGGCTTCAATCGCATTCAAGACTTCCTTTTCGCCCGCCATGCTGTGTCCCATGGAAGGAATCACGCCGTTTTCCAGCATCATCTGAATGAGCTTGTCGGCGCCTTCGATTTCCGGAGCGAAGGTCATGAGCTTGATTCTGCCGCGTCCTGCGGCAATCAGCTCGGAAGCGAATCCGGGATCGAATTTATGAATGAACGCCTTGTTCTGCGTTCCGCCTTTCTCCGGATTCAGGAAAGGTCCTTCGATATGAATTCCCGCGGGGTCCGCGCCGTCATGTTCCTGCTCAATCATATCGGCAAGATGATCGGCGGTGCGGATCATCTCATCCATCGGAGCGGAAATCATGGTGGGGAAGAAAGTGGTGACTCCGTGTTCCGCGAGCGCAGTGGACATGCGGTTCATCAGGGAATTGTCGCTGGACGCCGCGATGGAAGCATCGAAGCCGCCGCATCCGTGAACATGGCTGTCGATGAATCCCGGAACGGCGTAGGTATCGTTGAGCTCAAAAATCTGGAGTCCCGGTTCACGGACAAAGGCCGAAGCCCCGCCTGTGGCGATGATCTTGTCCTCATCGCAAAGAATCCCGCTTGTCGGAATGTTTTCGTGCGGGGTCAAACAATGATCCGTCAAAAAAAGTTTTCTGCTTCTGGCCGGCATAACTCTGCTCCATGGAATTGAATGCTGTTGTTTTCGGATAATATTGCAGGGAGAAAGCGATATTTCAAATTCAAAACAGCCTCCCGGAGCAAATTATTTTCAGATTCTTCCGGAAAGAGCGTTTCCCGTCTGCGGCATACCGGGGAAAAATCTTCCGGTTCCTTAGATATAGTAGACATCCGCGCGATAGCATCTTTTTTTCATTTCGCAAGTTTTTTTTCAAAGAAAGAATTGAATAAAAATTTATTTTCGGACTTGCGCTTTTCATAAAATGGTGCAAATTATTATAGTCGCTCGCGGGAGTACCGGGAACGGATGTTCACAACTTGTTGATAACTTGAAAAAATGTCAACAAAAAGTCCGGTTTGAATAAGATTCGCCGGGGAGCGATAAACATGACTGAATCGGTAGAGTGCTGAAAACAGTCCGTGTGGGGATTTTGTTGTTTTTTCAGAAAAACAACATGATTTTTGAACTCGAATTTGTATTCAGGGCTTTGACAGCTTGTCAAGAAAGCTGTTAAAAAAAAAGAAAAAAAAATTTTTTGACGTTGCGGGATACAGCGTTTTTTCTGGAAAAGAGCCGGCAATGTCAATAACTTGCGCGAGCAACGGAAAAAGGCGGAGAAAATGACAACAGAAAATGCTCTGAACGATGTACGGGAGCTGTGGAGAAAGACGACCTCCATACTCAAGTGCAAAGTCAGTGAAAATACCTACAATCAATGGTTTGATGTGATCGTCCCCCTGTCCGTCGACGAAACCACCCTGCTGCTGGGGGTTTCCGATGACTTCTTCGGAGAATGGCTGACCGATAATTTCGGGGATATTCTGACAAATGCCGTTCGGGAAGCGGCTGGCCGCGATCTGAAATTCATGATTGAACCCGGTCACTGCAAGACCGTGGAAAAAGAGTCTGTTCCTGTCAAAACATCGGAACCTTCCGAACCTGTACAGACTGCCGTACAGGAAGTGCAGCAGACCGCACCGAACTGCAATTCCAGATACACGTTTGAAAATTTTGTAGTCGGAGAGGAAAACCGCTATGCGTTTTCCGCCGCGCAGACAGCCGCGACTTCGCCCGGCACCTTCAATCCCCTTTACATTTACGGAGGAACCGGCCTCGGCAAGACTCATCTGATGCAGGCGGTTGCAAATTATGTGAAGGCAATGAACCCGAATGCGGTCGTCCGCTACACGACCTGCGAAGGATTCCTGAATGACTACGTGGATTCCCTGCGCAACAAGACCAGTGCGGAATTCCGCGATTATTACCGCAACGTGGATCTTTTTCTGGTCGACGATGTACACCATCTCGGCGGCAAGGAACAGCTGCAGGAGGAATTCTTCAACACGTTCAACGCGATTTACAATGCGGGCAAACAGATCATGATGACTTCCGATAAACAGCCGTCGGAAATCAAGGGACTGGAGGCGCGTCTGGTCTCCCGGTTTGAGTCCGGGGTGGCGGCGCAGATCACGGAACCGTCGTTCGAAACCAGGCTGGCCATTCTGCGGATGAAGCAGGAGGGGCAGGTGTTCAAACTTCCGGACGAACTTCTCGTCTTCATCGCGGAACGGATCAGCTCCCACATCCGCGCCCTGGAAGGGGCAAGGATGCGCCTGGTGGCGTTCGCCTCAGCGGTTGGGGACTCCGTGCCGCTGACCACTGAAATGGCATCGAATCTTCTCGGCGACATGATCGACAATGAAGCCGAAAAGAACCGGGTTTCCATCGACCGCATTCTTGACACGGTGGCGAGCCATTTCAATATCAAGGTGCATGACATCACCGGTTCAAAACGTCCGAAAAACATCGCCGAGCCGCGCATGGTGGCAATGTATCTCAGCCGGACCCTGACGGATGAATCGCTGAAAGACATCGGTCTCGCATTCGGAGGCAGAAACCACACGACAGTCATTCATGCCATCAAACAGGTCGAAACCGACTGCAAAACCGATGAGGAGCTCAAACGGACTGTAACAACTCTCAAGCGCAAACTGCACGCAAGAGTGTGATATGAGAATCGCCGACCTCCATACCCACACCATTCTCTGCAAGCATGCGTCTGGAACGCCGGAAGAGTTTCTCTCGGCGGCTCTGGCACGCGGGGAATCGTGGTTCGGCGTATCCGATCACTGTCCGTGGCCCGAGGGCTACGATTCCGGAAGCAGGATGAATGTTTCCGAATTTCCGCTTTACCGGGAAAACGTCAAAAGGCTTCAGCGCAAAGCGGAAGGGACCCCGCTGAAAGTCCTGTATGCCATCGAAATGGACTACGTTCCGGGAAAAATGGATGACGTTGAAGCGAATCTGGAAAAGGAGGAGTTCGATTATATCATCGGCTCCATCCATTACATTGAGGACTTTGCATTCGACAATCCGGATCTGCTCGACGAATGGAAAAAACCGGGAACAGCGGAACATGTCTGGGACGTTTACCTGAAATATCTGAAAGAGTATGTTGCAAGCTGCAGCTTTCAAATTCTGGGGCATCCGGATCTGCCGAAAAAATTCGGGTTCCGCCCAGTGGAAAGTGAATCCTTTCTGCAGCGTTTCTCCGAAATTTTCGAGATGGCTGCATCCAGGGGAATCGCGCTGGAACTGAATACGGCAGGACTCCATGTGCCCGTCAGGGAGATTTACCCGTCGAAAACGCTTCTGAGCCTTGCAAAGCGGGCCGGCATGAAAATCACCTATGGATCGGACGCACATGCACCGGAAGCCGTCGGCAGGGATTTTGCAGCGGCGGAACAGCTGGCAAAGGAATGCGGTTTTTCCGGTTTTGTGACATTTGAAAAACGGCGTCCGATTGATCTGCCGTTTTCATAATTTAAAAAATATTTTTATTTTTTTATTTTTTCATAACGGGACTTGCAAAAACAGGAGTCCGGATTATATTATAAAATTCGTGTGTTATCCCCGCGTGCGCGTCGCGGCGCAATGCGGCATTCCAGAATAAAACACGAAGAAAACGAGGGCCCGATCCGGCGACGGAGGAGGCAGAAACAATCCACCTAACTTTTTTTTGAAGGTTGTATCTGTTATGAAAGTCAGAGCGTCCATCAAACGCAGGTGTGAATCCTGTCAGATAATCAAG
>CALXMJ010000446.1 GCA_944389445.1 uncultured Victivallales bacterium
GAATTCGGAATCGCGGCGGAATCCCAGAAATGAGTAATGGAATCTCCGATGAACACAATATCGGCGCGCCGGGCTTTCGCCTGCTCGCAGCAAAGACGGTAACGCTCGTCCCAATCGTAGCTGTCGCGCTCAAATTTCGGATACGGTGTACAGGAAAGTTTTGCCATGATAACATTCTCCTTTTCATTTTTTATATTATAAAGTCAAAACGCACCGGAGTCAAGCGAAACGAAAAAAAATCATTTTCCCCGGGGAATTGATTTGAATCTGAGACGCAAACCCATATATTATTCTGAAATAGAATTACGAAAAGGATTCCGGAAAATGCAGCAAGAAGACAGAAAAGACGAAATGCCTCCCGTCATGATTCTGTGCGGAGGCCGCGGGACCCGTCTGATGGAAGTAACGGAACTTCTGCCGAAGCCGATGGTGGAAATCGGAGAACAGCCGATCATCTGGCACATCATGCGTTGTTTTGCCGCATTCGGGGTCAAACGTTTTATTCTCTGCCTGGGATATAAAAAAGAGAAGTTCATCGACTTTTTTGTCAATTATCACATCCGCACGACCGATGTGACAATCCGTCTCGGGCATGATCCCGGCATTCTCTATCACGGGAATTCGGAAGCGGACGACTGGCAGGTCACACTCGCCGGAACCGGACTGGATTCGATGACCGGCTGCCGCGTCTTCCGCGCTTCCCGGTATCTGAAGGATTCCGACCGGGATTTCTTCCTGACCTATGGAGACGGACTGGCAGACATCAACATTGCCGATCTCCTGAAATTCCATCGCAGCCACGGGAAACTCCTGACCTGTTCCGCAGTTCATCCCGCCGGGCGTTTCGGTGCAATGAACATCGTCGACGGACTTGTCCGGGGATTCGAAGAAAAGCCGGCAAAACCGAAAGGGTACATCAATGGGGGCTATATGGTCGTCAACCGGGAATTTCTCACCCGGTATCTTTCGGACAATCCGTCTCTGAGTTTCGAAAACGAACCGATGCTTGCCGCGGTCAAGGATTCCCAGATGGTGCCGTTCTGTCACGAAGGATTCTGGCAATGCATGGACACGCCCCGGGAATACCAGCTCCTGAATGAACTCTGGAAACGCGGGGGAGCTCCATGGACCGTCAACTGGAGATAAAACGTGTTCGCAGACATCTACCGGAACAGAAGAGTTTTAATTACCGGACACACCGGCTTCAAAGGCTCCTGGCTTTCCGCCTGGCTGAAAACCGCCGGGGCGGAGCTGTGCGGAATCTCTCTTGCGCAGCGGACGCATCCCAGTCATTACGATCTGCTTGCAATTCCCGGAATCCGTTCTGAAGTACAGGACATTCAGGAGTTCGACGGGGTAAGGCGGATCATCAGGGATTTCAAACCGGAAATTATTTTTCATCTGGCGGCGCAGCCCCTTGTCCGATACTCCTATCTTCATCCGCTGGAAACACTTCAGACAAACATTATGGGAACTGCCAACCTGCTGGAAGCGGCAAAAACAACGGATTCGGTCCGCGCTTTTATCGCAGTCACCAGCGACAAGTGCTATGAAAACCGGAATCTGGACCGCGGCTATCACGAAGACGACCCCATGGGCGGCTATGATCCGTACAGCGCATCAAAAGGTTGTGCGGAACTTGTAATCTCTTCCTATCGCCGCTCCTTCTTTCCTCCGGAAAACTACGGCAAAACCCATCATCTGCTGCTGGCAAGCGCCCGCGCGGGCAATGTCATCGGCGGAGGAGACTGGGCGGAAGACCGCCTGGTACCAAATTTAATGCATTCCGCCTCAATCGGAGAGGTCGAGCCGCTCCGGAATCCGGCTGCCGTGCGCCCATGGCAGCATGTTCTGGAGTCGCTTTCAGGATATCTCCTTCTTGGACAACGTCTTATGGAAGAAAAGGTACAATTTGCATCCGCCTGGAACTTCGGTCCGGATGAAACGGAAACACATACCGTTCTGGAAACTGCCGAGTCCCTGCGGACCCACTGGAATCAAATCCGATTCCGCTCCGTTCCCGACAACGGACCGCACGAGGCCGAAAAACTGAAACTCAACTGCGAAAAAGCTCACAGGGACCTTGCCTGGCTTCCGGTCTGGAACACAGAAAAGGCCTTCGAACGGACCGCCTGCTGGTATCGCGACTACTACACCAGCGGCAAAATCAATACAGACAAGGACTTGCAGCAATATCTCCGGGATGCGGAAAGAAAAGGCTTGATATGGACGGAATAAAAGATAGGTTCTCATCAAAGGCGATCGAAGAACCGTCCGAAGCTATCTTGACAGCAGGGCTCTATCCCGCCGGCTCCTGACGCTTCTGCTGGACGCTCCGGACCGTGAAATCTTCAATGTAGGCTCCGATCATGCCATTACGATCCGGGAGCTGGCAGAAACGGTGCGGAAAATCTCCGGCACCGTCCTTCCCATCATTCTCGAAAAGGAGTGGAACGGAGCCGCCCCAGACCGCTATGTTCCGGACCTGTCAAAATCAAAAGCTTTTGGACTCCAACAGATTATAACACTGGAAGAGTCCATCCGCGAAATGCTTCTGTCCGTTACGGCAGAACGCTGAAACAGCAAATCTGAAGCAGGTGGACCGATTACCGCTCAAACACACCAAGCAGACAACTCCGCGGCGCAAGTTCAGCTTGAAAACAGTTGTGTTGCACCGAAATAAGCTCATCGTTCCAGAAGTTCACGGCGGAGGATGCCGTAAATCCGAGGGACGCGAGGTTCACTTTCCGAAGCGCGGATTCATCACTCCAGTTGATCAGCAGAACGCGATGTCCATTTCTCAGTTTCTGATACCAGTACGAAGGACGCTCACTCCGAAAGAGATCAAGCGGAATCCCGGTTTCACCGGATTCCGCGGAAACAACACGACGGGCAAGTTCAAGACCGGCAGGATTCAGACGAGTCATCTTATCGGAAAGATTCACCGCACCTGCCGCCATAAGCACAAGACTGAGAAGGATTTCCGATTGAGGACGGTGAATATCCACCAATGCCCTGGCTCGGTCGCCGATCTCCGTGTCGTGCGCCATGTTGAATACCAGACAGCAAAGAAGGCGCGTCAGGTCCGGATCATTCGCGGCATCAAAGGAACGGCAGACGGCAAAATCTGGATCGTTCAGCCAGAGTTTTTTGTTCGACCAGAACCGCGCCGCAACAGATATGACATTTTCAGTGATTCCGCGCCAGGTAGCATGGATATCCCCACCGACCCGCACGGAATCAACCAGTCCGGTTCCACCCAGATACTGATAGTTGCAGCCGAGAAGTTGAGCACGTCCTTTTGTCGCCTGACGGATCGGGGTCAGCAGTTTTTCCATGATTCCACTCCGGGGCACCAGCCGGTCTTTAAATTGCGACGCCTTAAGCGTCGCAGCAAGAAAATCCAGTTTGAAATGCTGATATCCCATTCCCGCATAGCGCGAAAACAGATCGAAAAGATGCTTCTGAACCTTTTTTTGCGTCGGATCCAGAACGAATCCGACACGACGCATACATTCATAACAGAGGCAGGGATAGCCGTTGTCGCCGCATGCAAGCATATCGTATCCGATCTGAGCAATCCGGGCATGCGGCTCCACGATGGAGGGAGCAACCCAGAGCCCCGGCTCGAATCCCATCCGGATCAAGTTCCTTGCCAGATATTCCATCCCGTTGGGAAAGAGGGAGTTGGCATCCCATTCCCCATAGCAGTACTGCCAGCCGTCATCCACAATAATCCGCTTGACATGTTTGCTCAGGACAGGATCGCGGGCAATGAATTCCGCATTTTCCAGGACCTCCTGCTCTGTAATCGTCCAGCGGTAATAATCCCAGGAGTTCCAGCCGGGAACCGGATCAGGAATCTTCTCCGGTTTCGGCTGGGCATCCGCCCATTCCGTCATCATGGCGAACGGCTCTCCGGAAACCCGTAGCTGTACAGGATCCAACTCAATCGAAAGCCCGTCATAGAAGGATATTTCCGCGTTGAGAGAACAGTGTCGGAGACAGTTCCCGCTGGCGGAACCGTCAAGCTTCAGTATCTGCTTTTCTACCAGGGGAAATGCAATCTGAAGCGTTTTTTCTTCTCTTGTAATCATTGTCTGATAATAACTTGTAAACGTTCTGCTTTCCTTCAAAGGGAAAAGCAGAGAGGTGCACCCTCCCATGGAAATCCCTTGACAAAGTAAATGGGTTGCCTCCAGATCGTGAAAATCCAGAAGCATAATCGACAGCTGCGGTTCAATCTGTTTCAAAGTTCCTCGAAACTTCAGGAAAACTTCCCGATCCCTTCCTGCCTCAAACTCCAATATCCACTCGCCTCGAACCTCCGTTCCACGAAAACGGACGCACTGGTCTTCCTCGGCACATTTCTCCCAGCGAATTGCAGCATCCCTTCCGGCATAGCGAATCTGAATCCTGTTCCCGGCCAGGGAAAATTCATCCAGCAAAAGCTGAAAACCGCCGTTCTCTTCAAAACATACTTCCACACCCTCAAACTTTTTTTTCCACATCTTTGATTCCTTCTGGTTATTCTCTCTCAAAGAAACGACTCTTTCAATCTTTTCGAAATGCAGTGCTTTGTCGCTCAATCAGCCGATGTTCCATTATAACGTCCGGCATCACGCCCCCGGTCCTCCCGAGACGGATCAGTTCCGGCATCAGCTCCAGACACTTCCAGCCGATTTTCTCATAGTTATAACTGATCGTTGTCAAGGTCGGCGCAAGATACGCTCCCCCCGGATAGCCGCAAAGCCCCAGGACAGAAATCTCTTCCGGTATGCGAATCCCCCGCAGTTTCAATTCCTGCATCGCGTACATCGCATAAAAATCAGAAAAACCGATCAAAGCGCTCGGAGGTTCCGGCAGATTCAGCAGGAAATCAACATTCCGCCGTATCTCCAGCGGAGTCCCCCGGGAAAACTGCAGCAGACGCGGATCTGCGGAAAGCCCCAGTTCATCCAACATGGCGAAATATGCATTCAGACTGTATTCCCGTACCGTAATAAAGTCATTCACCCCATGCAGAAATCCCTCATCCAAAAGAGCTTGATTCCAAAGCTCGCCATAGACGCCGGATTCTTTTGCAAGAACGGCAATCCGTCGATGCCCCAGCCCGGATAAGTACAGAAATGCATCCCTCAGACTCTTTGCAAAATCAATCCTCAGCACAGCGAATCCCGTCATCTCATGATCCCATTTCGCACCGTGCGGAAACAGGACCGGCACACCCGACGTCCTGAGAATGCCATACAGAGGATCCCTCTTCAGCATATTGTTTGCAAGAACAATTGCTCCTCCGACTCCGGATTCCAGAATCGTTGCGGCTCCTCGCTCCACCGGAAGCGATTCCAGAAAACGCCGGCAGACAATCTCCAGCCGGATCCCGTTCACCTCCGCCGCCGTCTGCAGGCCGGGAACAATATACTGATACGGATTCTCTATTCCTCCGCCATCGTTCAGAATCAGCAGATATTTCAGCTTCCCCGCTCTTCTCTTCCGGACAAACGTCCCTTTGCTTTTTACACGCTGGATCAGCCCCTCTTTCTCCAGTTCCGCCAACGCCCGGCGCAAAGTATTTCTCGCAACCCCGAACTCCTCGGCAAGATCCACCTCCCGCGGCAGGGAACTGCCTCCGGAATAGACACCGGAAAATATCCGCTCCCGCAGAGAGTCGTATAAAAAATCATATTTCAGAATATTCGCCATTCTAAACTGCTCCCGCCTATTAAGTATAGCATATGTTCAATTTAATATCAAGCGGAACCGCAGCAAAAAAAACAATATTTTGCGAAAGAAGGGAGAAGTCTCTTTCCCCGAAAAAAAAGATCCCCCGGTGCAGTTGCATCAAGGGATCGGATTTTGAGTTTTGCTCTGTTTTTTATCGAAAAACGAAACGGCATCAGACGCCGGTAATGGCGATTACAATCGGCGTCATACCCGCATTGCGGGAACGGATATCAATGCTCCGGATCTTCACGCCCTTTCCACGAGTCCACTCATTGCGTCGGTTTTCCCATTCATAGACACGGAGATAACGCCATTCGGGCTTGCCGCTGATCGTATTGGTTACACGAACTGGAACCGGACGCGAAAGTTCACCTTCCTGCCAGCCGACCCACCAGTTGTTGGTATGCTCAGGGCACTTCACTTCGATAATCTCCTTCGAACCATCTTCAAAGTGGATTACATATTCCATAACAGTTCCCTTAGCCCCCCACGATCCCGCATGGAGGAAGTAAAGCGCCCTCGCAGCGCGGTTCACGGGAATACCGCTGATCTCTTTCGGCATCGCGGATTTGGCAGCGCCGGAAAGGGTGATAACCGCCCTGCCCCGGTTCGCCGAAGGATTGATCACATCAAACGGAACGCCGTAGAAAGTGCGTTTCCCGGGTTTGAGATCACGCATATCATTGAGATCTCCCTCATCGGACCATCCGCCTTTGCCGTTGCCGGAAGCATCGTCAGCGAGCCCCATATTGCAGAAGCGGCGGAGATCCACAGAGAAAACACCCGCCGGATTCTCCGAAGGCGCCACGAAATCCGGAAGTTTCGGAACAAGCGGTTTGTCCTCTCCGGAAACCACATTCAGCTTTTCCGGGGCTTTGAGCACTTTGACCGGAGCTTTCGCAATGGCGCCAGCAACTCCATCCGCATCCGCGGAGGCAATCCGCAGATAAGAGGGTCTTCCCGTCACCCGACAGGAACCACTCTTCCGGGAAACGGAATTGCCAAACAGATCAATCTCAGAAGCGACCGCCCCGGGGAAGCGTGGTGAAAGCTCCAGCTCACCGCCGTCACCGGTCCACCAGAGGACCACCGTTTCCGGTTTGGTCTTATGCCGGAAAACAAATGCCCAGAATCGGGAATCCTCCTTCCGGATCATTTTATGAAGCACGGTATAATCGATCTGTTCCTGCATTGCGGCGCGGCTCATCAGAACCGGTTTCGGCACATTGTTGAAATCAATCATCGCCGTATTCAGATACACACCGGCGTTGTTGCGTCCCGGAGGACTCTGCAGGTAGATGAAATGCTTTCCGATTCCCAGAGCCATATGAATCGCCGACCCCTGAACCACCCGGATCGCCGCACGCAGGGAATTGTCAGGTTCGCGCTTGGATTCCGGCGGCAGAAAGGGAAAATCCAGTCCGCGCAGATAGGTTGTACATCCGATGCCCCCCTCCGTATCCCAGATCGGCAGGGGCTTGCCGTCGCCGTACTTGACCGCGAGTTCCTGGAAATGATCGACCGTATCTTTCAGCTTGACAAAAGTCTCTTCCGGAGGAGTTCCCGGCGTTCCGTAATGGAGGCTGATCATATCGATTCCCTTGAACGCCCCGGCTTTGGCGGCGCGTTGATGCCATCCCCATCCGGAGTGGGTGTATCCCGCCGCCATGACCACGGCGCGGGGATCGGTCTCATGCACGGCTTTCGCGGCAGTCTGCACGACTTTGGCAAACTCCTCCGGCGTCCCGCGATAGAACATGCTGACATCCGGCTCGTTCCAGACTTCCCAGCAGCGAATCCGGTCGCCATAGCGTTTGACCGGTAAGCGCCCAGCCAGCCCCATCTGGATTTGAGTCAGACAGCGTGGTATGTTCTTCCACAAACCGGAATAATGGGAGGACGGCATGGGACGGGAAGGACGAGATTATTGGGAGGCGC
>CALXMJ010000447.1 GCA_944389445.1 uncultured Victivallales bacterium
CGGATCGGCAGCAGTTTTTCGCACATCAGGGTAAAGAGTCCCATGACCGGGAAGATTGCTGTCACCGCAAGCACGTTGAACATCGTATGCGCCATGGCGATGTGGCGTTCCACGTTCTGAGGAATCGCCGCAAATACGTCGCCGGGCGTGACATAGTTGATGAAGTAGAGAAACACCGGGATTTTATCCGGTCCGTACGGAACGTAGAAGAGAATCACCATCAGAATCGTTCCGATCAAATTGAACATGAAATGCGCGAGAGCCGCCTGCTTCGCCACGCGGTTTGCCGCAAGCGAGGCCAGGAACATTGTGATGGTCGTTCCGATGTTGGTTCCGAGCAGCAGCGGCACGGCTGTATAGAAGTTGATCAGTCCGCCTGCGGCAAGAGCCAGTACGACACCCATTGCGGCGGAACTCGACTGAATGATGAAGGTTGCCACCATGCCGATGGCGATGGCTCCAATAACCGCGGCAATCGGCATATATCCCTGCGGTGTGACCGGTGCGCAGTCGAAGAAGCGGAAGAAACTGACGAAGGTCGGGAAATTGCCCAGCGTTTTCAGTTCCGTGCTCATCATTTCCATACCGAAGAAGAGCATGCCGAATCCGAGCACCGTTTCTCCCCAGCCCTGAACGACGCGCCGTTTGGAAAGCGCCATCATCATGAATCCGATTGCGACCGCGGGGAGGGCGAGTCCGCTCAGGTTGAACGAGATGATCTGCGCCGTGACGGTTGTTCCGATGTTGGCTCCGAAGATGATTCCGACCGCCTGTTTCAGAGTCAGAAGCCCGGCGTTGATGAAGCCGACCACCATCACGGTGGTTGCGCTGGACGACTGAATCACAGCCGTGACCGCGGTTCCTGCAAGAATGGCGACAAATCCGTTGCGGGAGAAGAACTGAAGCACCCGTTTCATATTTTCGCCGGCGATCTTCAGGAGTCCGTCGCCCATCATTTTCATACCGAAGATGAAGAAGGCAAGTCCCCCGATCACCGTGATGATGACGGTTGTCAGATCCACGCCGAGAACGCGGAACTGACTTGTCCGCAGAAAGTATCCGCTCTTCGGGTCCGCCACCTCGACGCCGATTTTGTATTCCCCGGTTGTTTTCCCGAGCTGGACTTGAGTGGATGCTACGCCGTTCCGGTTCGTGAGAGCCGAGGGCGTTTTCACTTTCGCCGTATTCTTCCGTTCCGGACTGGAAAGGACCGAGAAATAGACCGGGACATTTTCCGCCGGTTTCCCGTCCGGCCGTACCAGCGTGATGGAGAGCGGTTTCGGCAGAGGCTCTCCTGCGAGTCCCTCCTGTTCGGCTCCGTCGAGTCTGGCTCCGACGATGAAGCGGATCGTTTTGCTTTTGTCCTCTGCTCCGACTGGTGTGATTTTCAGGTAGTTGTCCCCAGTTTCCGTTCCGGCTTTCACCGTGACGGAAACCGTTCCGGAGACATCGGTTTTTGCAACCTTCGGTTCGACGGTAAGCCGGGAACCGTCAACCGGAGTAAAGAGAATCTCCTTTCCGGAGACCGGCAGCAGTTTGGAATCCGGCCGGAGGCGCAGTCCCTTTTCCCTGCCGAGCAGTTCCACCCGGAGCTGTTTGGAAAATGTTTCCCCCGGCAGAGCGCACTGTTCGCCGCCGTCGGCAATTTTCATCTCCGCCACGGAGAGATTTTTCGAATTGTCCCCGCAGGCGGTGAGGAGAAGAAGCAGAATCAGAGCAAGAGAGGCAAGCGTTCCGGAGGCGATGATTTTTCTCATACAGGAGTCCCGTGTTAAGTTTGTCGTTCTGTTTTCGGACCGATCTGTCCAAAGCTCAAAAATGGAATCCCGGTAATTTACACCCGCAAATGCATTTTCTCAAGAAGCTGTCCGTATTTTTTATGGTTTTCGGAAAGGTTCATCCCTGAAATTCGACTGTAAGAAAGCGGTCGACGCCGAAACAGTCCTTCCGGATTTCCGGATTTTTCAGGAACGGAAGCCTTCCCGCATATGCGGCAAGAGGAACCGTCTGTTCCTCTCCCATTTCGAAGATGGCGCAGCCACCCGGAGCCAGATGGTCCCGCAGTCCGAGCAGGGCTTCCTGAATCAGGGCCATCCCGTCGTTTTCCGCGAACAGGGCGATTTCCGGTTCGAAATCGCGGACTTCTCTTTGCAGATTTTCTTTCTCGCGGAAGGGAATGTAAGGAAGATTCGCCGCCACGGTATCGAATTTCATTCCCGGAAACGGTTCAAACAGGGAGCCACGCCGGAATTCGACATTCGGGAGATCGTAAGCCGCGAGGTTGCGCTTTGCCCAGTAGAGCGCATCATCGGAGAGCTCGCTGCCGAAAACGGAAACATCGCTCCGCCCGCGGGCTATTGCGATGGAGACCGCTCCGGAACCGACTCCCAGCTCGCAGCAAGTCCCCTCCGGTGGAATCCGGGACGTCAGAAATTCGACGATTTCCCATGTTTCCGGACGCGGAATCAGGCATCCTTTCCCGACTTTCAGGAGAATTTCCCCGAAATATTCATCGCCGAGAATGTACTGGAGCGGTTCGCCGTTCCGGCGGCGTTCCGCCATTGCCAGCGCCCGAGCGATTTCCGATTCCTCCAGCGGGCGGCGGCTGAACAGAATCTCCATCACGGGAACGGCGGTCGCACGGGAGACGATCCATCCGGATTCCTGATCCGCATTGCCGCAGTTTTCCAGCATTTTGCAAATCTGTTTTTTCAGTTCCTCTGCTGTCATGGTTCCGCCTTCTGTTCTTATTTGATCTCCGGATCTTCCACTCTTTCCGATCCCGGTAAAATAGCACCGAAGAAAGAAAAATTCCTGCTTGTTTATTTTTTTTTTCGCATTATAATAACGGCATTATGAAGAATCCATTTCCAAGACAGGTAAAAAGAATTGGCGTTGCGGCACCTGCGAGTTCCGCGGATCGTTCCCGTTTCGCTTCCTCCGGAGCCTGGCTGCGGGAGCGAGGCATCGAGCTGGTTGAAGGGGAGCATCTTTTTTCCGGAGTAGCGCTGCCATATCTTTCCGCATCCGATGATGATCGGGCGGAGGATCTGAACCGGTTGATTCGCGATCCCTCCATCGATGTGATCCAATGTCTTCGCGGGGGGTACGGTTCTCCGCGCATTCTGGACCGGATCGACTGGGACTCTCTCCGCAGACGATCCCTTCCGCTGATCGGTTTCAGCGACATTACGGCGATTCATCTTGCCATGCTAGCGAAACGGGCGGGTGTGCCGGTCGCGGGACAGATGGCTGCAAATCTTTCGGAGTCCATGAAGGATCCGGCGACCTTTCACTCTTTTCAGCGTGCGTTGGCTGTGGCGTTTCAGGGCAAAGAGTTTTTTTCGGAGTCCATTCCGCTGGAAGTGCTCCGGAAGGGCGATTCCCGTGGGCGGATCGTGACGGCAAATCTGACTCTGCTTGCCGCGCTCTGCGGATCGGTATATCTGCCGGATTTCTCCGGAAGTATTCTGATTGTGGAGGACATCGGCGAGCCGGTGCGGAAGATTGACCGTCATCTGACACAGCTCCGCCATGCGGGAATTCTCGGACGGATTTCAGGACTGATCTTCGCCCGGTTTACCGACTGCGGAGAGGAACCGGTTCGCAGAGAGCTGTTCCGCGAGTTCGCCGGATTCGTCAACGGACCGGTTTTGAACGGTCTTGCATTCGGACATGAAATTCCGTCGCTCTCCTTTGTATGCGGAGAGGACGCCGCCATCCGGGATGACAGGCTGCTGTTCTGAATCTCATCTCTTACCGGACCGTTTGCCAGAGCAGACGGTTTTCCTCGAAGATTGCGACGAGTCTTCCCGTGTCGCAGAGATACGAGAGACAGGAACGGATCGTGCTTCCGACCAGCACATACTGATTAAAATCCAGTCGGAGCGCATAGTGATCGAATACCCGCTTCAGGAGTTCTTCAAACGGGAGCGGAGTCCGGCAGAGTTCCGTGAGGAGATTCAGAATTTCCAGCACCTTTTCGCGATTTTTCCGGGCCAGCGGAACGGGCGTTTCCAGAATCGGCGCATGGGAAGGGATAAAGAAACGGCCGGAAAGTCCTTCGATCCGTTCCAGAGTGTTCAGATATTCGGCGACATCATAGAGGAAAAAGATGTGGTACTTGTCCAGAATGTGTTCTCCGCCCATGCAGTCGGCGAGGAACCAGACCCCGTCCGGTGTGCGGAACCCGGTCATGCCGAAGAAATGGCCCGGCAGTTCCAGAATTTCCATTCCGGTAGGGAGAGATGCCGCGGAGAGCGGTTCCGCTTCGCAGGCGGGCGCCATCAGGAATTTGTTTTTCAGTGTTTTGCACGGGTGTCCGCCGTAAAGAAAGGAGGGCTCCAGAATGGGATGCCGGATGAAATCACATTCGGCATCCGAGGCATAAACCGGGCAGGATGTGCGTTCTTTGAGATACCGTGCACCGCCCGAATGATCGGCATTGGAATGTGTCAGGAGTACCGCTTTCAGATGCCACTGGTTCTGATCCAGATGTTTGAGGATTTTCTTTGCGGCATCCTTGTCGTTTCCGCTGTCGATGAGCCAGACCTCATGTTCCGATTCGCGGAAGATTCCGATTTTTGACGGGCTCTCGATACAGAACGTGTTCTCCGCAACCTGAATCAGCTCATACATGGTTTTCCCTCCCGGTTTTGCGGTATGACGGACCGGATTTCAGTTCCGGAGCCGGTTGTGTCAGAGAAAATGTTCCAGTCTGCGACGGCGGGGCGGACGGCGGAATGAGATTTTCCCGCCGGAAGAAAGGTAGACCCCATGCGCAAACAGAACGTCATTCAACGACGATGCCGCAATGTTCTGGGAAAGATGCAGCATGTTCTCCTGCGGGCACTCCCGCGGCAAAGCCGGTTTTACAACTCTGACGGATAAGTTGCGGGAGACGTAAAGCAATCCCCATCCTTCCGCCAGTTCGTCCGGATGAATCAACCCTTCCGGAACCGCAAGATAGAGCTCATTTGCCACATTGGCCCTGCGGATGCGTTCGAACCGGCTTCCCCGATAGAGCGCCCGTTCATAATCGCGGATTTTGCGCAGACAGAGCTTGTATTCCGGATTTTTTGTGCCGGAGTAGTTCCAGTATTCGATCTCCGGAAAGAGAACGTCGGAATCGCGCAGATGCGGTTCCCGGAGCCGGATTTCCGCCTCGATCGCCTGCCTGCGCTCCTGTTCGAGTCGAAGCTGAGGAACGATCTCTTCACTGCCTGAGCATTCCGGCCAGCAGGAACTTCGCGTTGCGCGCGCCTCCACCAGCACCGTTCGTTCCGGCTGGAGCAGACGGTTCTTCCCTGGGGTGGACCAGAACGCAGCGGCATCGGCCCGGCATTTGAGCAGGCGCGTCGGAACGCGAGTCGCCGCGGCCGTCGGACAGCC
>CALXMJ010000448.1 GCA_944389445.1 uncultured Victivallales bacterium
CGGCTTTTGCCTCTATACTTGTTCCGCTGTTGCCCTTCCATGCGTGCCTGCCGGTATCACGGCGTTCCATATCCGCCGGGAAGGGGCTGTCCGGACGTTTTTCCAGAGTGTTTTCCAGAACGAGTCCTTTTGGTTTTGTCGAGGATATGATTTGATCTTCATATTTCTTGCGGATATCATCGGGCAGATCCGAGATTTGGACGATCGTGATTCCGCCCCAGTGCGAGACGCGCGCGCCGCTGGCATTGAATCCAAGAATCTTATATTTTTTGAAGACTGTTCCGCTTTTTGTTTTCAGGTCGGGACGGTTTGCAATGAGTTTTCTGCGGCGTTCGATTTTTGTGATGTATTTTTGGACTTCCTCTTTCCGGTCGTCCGGCCAGTCTTCGAGGCGGATCAGAACTCCGCCGGTGGAATGGAGGATTGTCAGGCCTTCGGCACTGTATCCCGCAACCGTGTAGTTTTTATATGTTTTGCCGGTTTTCGTTGTGATGTCTTTCGCCTGCAGCAGCGCCAGCGGGACGACCAGAAGAAAGAATAAGAAAAAATGTTTCATGATGCCGATTCCCTCATTTCTTGTTTTTCTTAAAAGATACCACGAAAAAAGCAAGATGCAAGTTCGCTTCGGCTTATGAGGAAATGAAAAAGAGAAAAAACTTGCTCCCGCTTTTGCTGTTTCCATTGCGATGAACTCTTGAATTTATTTTGTTTCAGCGTATATTGACGTATCACAAACAACAACCCGGGAGAAGAGTGAACATGACAGTGCCGGAAATGACCCCGAAAAGCAGGGTGTGGGTCGAAATCAATCTGGATACCATCGAACGCAATTTCAAACACATTCAGGAGGCGGTGAAGCCGCTTCAAGTGCTGGCGGTGCTCAAGGCGAATGCATACGGGCTCGGCGTGGAGAAAATCGCAGAGCGGCTGAACTGCGCCGGCGCCGCCGGTTTCTGCGTTGCGGAACTGAAGGAAGCGCTTCCGCTGGTGAAGTTCGGCAAACCGGTACAAATTCTGGGCGCGGTGCTGGATTATGAAATTCCCGAGGCGGTTCGGAATCACATCATTCTCGGGATTACAGATGTGGAAACCGCAAAGAAGATCAGCATGGAGTCCGTCCGGCAGGGGGTGTCGACCGAGGTCCAGCTGAAAGTCGATACCGGAATGGGACGGCTCGGCATTCTGGAAAAAGATGTTCTTTCCGTTGCCAGGGCGGTTGTCGGACTGCCGAATCTGGAGCTGAAAGGCATTTACACCCACTTTCCGATCGCCTATCATGGCGCCGACCGGTACAGTTTTGCCCAGGCCGCGCGGTTTCTTTCCATCATTGATACTCTGGCAAAAAACGGAATCGAGCTGGAAAAACGGCACATCGCCAACAGCGACGCCATCAACAACTGTCCGTTCGCCTGTGTGCCGCCGTTCACGCATGTCCGCGCGGGGATCAATCTGCACGGTTCCTTTGACACGGAAGGGCAGCGCGCACTGAAACTCGAACCGGTGCTTTCGCTGAAAACCTATCTGGTTGCCGTTCGCACGCTTCCCGCTGGACATACGATCGGCTACGGCTGCACCTGCAAACTTTTCAAGGATACGCGTGTCGGAACGATTGCGGCGGGGTATGCCGACGGGCTCCCGCTGAATCTCTCCAATCGCGGATATGTGCTTGTGAAAGGGCGTCTCTGTCCGATTCTCGGACGTCTTTCCATGGACTACACGACCATCTCCCTGGACAGCTTCGGGGAGGGGGAAGTGAAGCCGGGCGAGATCGTCACCTGCATCGGCGGAGAGGGCGCAAACCGGATTACCGTCGAGGACTGGGCGCAGATCAAGGGAACCCATTCCTATGACGTGATCTGTTCTTTCGGGACGCGGGTGGAACGCGTCTGTGTTACCGATCACTGAACCCATTTCAGGAGACAACGACAATGAAAAAATCACTCTTCCTTCTTCTCGCATCCCTGACAGCGGCAGCGCTGACCGCCTGCATCAACATTGATTATGACGGCATCTCCGATCCGCCTCTTCCCTTCGGGGAAAAAGTGACGGTTTATTTCTCCCCGGAACAGATTCCCGTAAAGAAATATACGGAACTCGGCACGCTGACCGCCAGCGCAGGCACGACTTATACTTCCGCCGAGGTCGAGGCAAAAATCAAAAATTTTGCCCGCGACAAAGGGGCAAACGGCGTCCTGATTACGGATATCGACCGCGTTTATGCCGGAATGGCACGCACCGATCAAATCAACAATCAGGCAAGCTATCGCTGGATTGTGGATGACTCGTCCGGCAACTCCTTCCGCTATTTCCGCGAGGATATGCTGGATTACAGCAAACGCAGTCAGCCGGAAAAGCCGGTTTACGACATCACCATCAAGGCAAAACTTCTGCGTCTTCCGGAGGCTGCCAAATGAATCTGGAGCAGACCCCGTTCCGATCGGTGCGCGAATGGTACGGAACCCCGGCGGTTCATCCCGCATCCGAGTATTCCTATCCCGGAGTGAAACAGATTTTCTATGAGAGTGTTCCTTATCACGGGAAAACAACGCGTGTGTTTGCCTGTTATTCGCTTCCGGAGGGAGCGAGTGCGGAGCATCCGGTCCCCGGAGTGGTCCTGATCCACGGGGGCGGCGGGACGGCGCTGGCCGACTGGGTGTCGGTATGGAACCGGCGCGGTTATGCGGCAATTTCCATGGATACGTGCGGATGTGTTCCCTGCTGGGCGCCGTGTCCGTGCTGCTGGCAGTGGCCGTCGCATGAATTCGGCGGACCGCGCGGATGGGGCCGCTTCGAGGAGGCGGAACTGCCTCCGGAGGAGCAGTGGCCGTATCATGCGGTCGCCGCGGCGATTCTCGGACACTCCTTCCTGCGCTCGCTTCCGGAGGTGGATCCCGCCCGTATCGGGGTGACGGGCATCTCCTGGGGCGGTGTCCTCACGTGCATGGTCGCCGGACTGGATGACCGCTTCCG
>CALXMJ010000449.1 GCA_944389445.1 uncultured Victivallales bacterium
CGGAGCCGTTCTGACGCCCCGTGGGAAGGAAACCATTCTTCAGCCAAAATGAAAACTTGCCGCACGAATTCTGACGGTTCCAGCTGACTTGCTTTCCATGCTGACCCCGGAAGTTCGGGACAACAAAATCCATTTTAACACGGAAGCGTTCTTTCGGGAAGCCGATCCAAAGAAAAAAGTTGTTCTTCGGTTTTACGGTCCGGTTGTATCGGAGGCGGCATTGTCTGCGCCATCCGAGTTTCCCCGTCGTTTCAACTGTTTTGAACTTCCGGTGAAGGGGCCGGCGGGTGCGCGGATGATTCTCCGCTTTGAGGGGACGAGGACCGGAGGCAACCGGCATTTTATTACGCATCACGAGTGCATTTTGGACGGGAAGTCTCAAAAGCTCGTAATTCGCGACACGATGCCGGAGGATATGAAGAATTTCTGGATGGTTGCCGTGATCCAGAGTGCGGGATCTTTCATGATCGGTGCTCCGCGTTTTTTCACGGAAACCGAGCAGGAGAAGGTGGTGGATTCATCTGTGAATCACCTCGCGAACGGCGGAGCGGAAAACGGATTCGACGGGACGATGTATCTGCCGTTTTCATTTAAGAGGGATGCGGTGACCGGGAAGTATCTGGACTGGAAGTTGCAATGGGAAGATCCTTATACCGTGGATCTTGCTCTGGATTCCAAACAGGTCTATGAGGGGAAGTATTCGTATCGTTTCCGTATCAATGCCCCACGTCTTCCTTCCACTCGAGGAGGCATTTTTCTGTTTGAACCGGTTCCGTATGTACCGGGGAAGCCGATCTGCTTTTCCATTTATCTGAAGGCGGATCGTTCCACGGAAGCCGCGCTGGAGCTGACTCTGGGAAATGGAATCGGAAATACAAAAAAGATCGGGATCGGTACCGAGTGGAAAAAATATGAGCTCTATGTTCCCGTATGGGGTCAGATGGGAAAGGATTTTCGAACGCAGGGAAATCTTCTTCAGACCTTTCATACACCGCCCGGACTGGTGATCCCGAAAGTTACGATCCCGCACAATACGACGGTCTGGATGGACAATGCCGGTGTGTTTCTCGGCGGGAAAGGGGAGTTCCGCGAGCGTCCCTGTGTTTACTTCCGCAAAGCTCTTCTTGACCAGGACAATCATCTTTACGCACCCGGAAAGCCTATCCGAGCCGAGCTGGAACTGGAAGGCGTTTCCAACCGGGCGGTCAAGGCAAAGCTTTCCTATCGCGTGGAGAATTTTTTCGGAGAGACGGTTATGCGTTCCGGAACGCGTTTTCCCGTCTTAAAGAAAGCAAAACTGTGCAGGGAATCGTTTTCCATTCAACTGCCGGAAAACCTGCGGGGACCTCTGAATCTTATTTTTTCAGTGCAGACTCCGGATGGGAAACTCTCGGAACGGACATTCTATCCCGGCATAGCGGAAGCCGAATCCGGGTTGAACAAACGCGTTTCGCTGGAGGTTCCATCGGGACAGAATGTCCGGGAACTGATCCCTTTCCTGAAGAGGTTCGGAATCGGCATGGTCCGGATGGGTGGTGCTTCGTCGTCGCACCGGGAATCCGCGTTTCAGAATGCCGCGATTCTCTTTGATGCGGGATTCGATGTCCTGATGAATTACAGTATTACATCCCAGCGCAGAAAGAATCCTTCTCTGACCATGGAACAGCTTCTTCAGGAGTTCCGCGGATGGATTCGGAAATATGGATCGAAAATCACAATTCTGGAAACGGAAAATGAGGCAAATTTATTCATGTCTCTTGAGGAAAACCGGAAATGGATTGCCGCGATGAGCAAGATTGTCCGGGATGAGGCTCCCGGAGTGAAAATCGCCGGACCTGCGGCATGCAGAACCGATTTTGCCTGGCTGGAAGGGGCTCTGGCAGACGGCGGCGCCGAATACCTGGATATCGTTACCGAACATCCGTACCGGAAGGAACCGGAAGCCCCGGATTATGGAGAAGATGTCCAGGCGGTTCGCCGTCTGATCAACCGTTACAAACCGGAACTGAAACACTATGCCACAGAAGCCGGAAACGTTCAGCCGCCGCTTCTGCCCGGCAATAAAATGATTGATTATGTCCGGATCTCCTCCGCCCGCGATCTCCGGAATATGCTGCTCGGATTCGGGAACGGATTGAGCTCCTATAGCCACTTTGCAATCTCAATGTGGCGGTCCGGCATCGGCTGGAACTGCTTTTATATGGGGAATCGCGAGACCGGTGGAGCGGTGATGCCGGCGCCGCTCCTTTTCGCCATGCGCAACGCTGCCGACCGGATCGGTTACGGAAAACCTGCCGGGCGGATCAAACTCGGCTACAACTACCGCGCATTCCTCTTCGACAAAGGAAATACCCGTACCGCCGTCTTCTGGAAATTCAACGGGGGCGACGCGACCTTCCAACTCAAAGCCGATGATGCGAAAAAAATCCGTCTCTATGATATGGTCGGAAGCCGCTGGAATCCGGAAAAATCCTTCACCGTCGGCGAGTTTCCGGTCTATCTGGAGTCCAGCCTCTCCGCGCACGAACTCGAAGCGCTGATTCGTCGGGCGGACATCCGCGAAACTTCCGGAAAAAAACTTCTGGCGGAAGCTCAGGTCATCACGCCCAGAGAGTTCCGCGTCAACTGCCGCAATCTCAGCACGAAAAAACTGGACGGACTCCGGATTCGCGTCGAAGACCGCTCCATGATCGAAGGTCCCGTCGAACAGCTTCTCCCCGTACTGAACCCGGAGGAGCTGCGCAGTGTTTCCTTCCGACTCCGGGAACCGGTCTCGACAGCCGCCCGCAAAGTCGCGCTCTCCATCCTCGCAAACGATGGGAAAAACGAGAAAATCACCCTGAATCTCGCCGCTGTCACCGTTCCGAAAACCCCAAAGACCCTGACGATCGACGGCGATCTTTCCGACTGGCCCGCGGGAACACCGGTTGTGCTCAATCAGAACAACGCGGTCGTTTTGGAGAAAGAACTCTGGGGGGAGAAAGAAAAGAAGGTGCGCTCCGAACTCCGCTACGCATGGGATGACAACTTCTTCTATGTGGCCGTCTCTGTGTTCAAAGATTCCCTGAATGTCAACCCGGATGCCGGAAAACCGGGAAATGTCTGGCTGTACGACAGCTTCCAGCTCTGCCTGGACCCGCTCCACAACGGAAAACCGAACGATCTGGCGTTCAGCGATGACGATTTCGAATACAGTCTCGGCATGGT
>CALXMJ010000450.1 GCA_944389445.1 uncultured Victivallales bacterium
ATTCCGCTGAACTGCGGCAGAACCAGCATAATCAGGATTCCGGCAAGCCCCCCTCCTGCGGAAACCCCGATGATCCCAGGCGCAGCAAGCGGATTCCGCATTACGCCCTGAAGAATCGCACCCGAAATCGCCAGTGCCGCGCCGACCAGTCCCCCAAGAAGCACCCGCGGCAGACGAATATTGTAAAGAGTCTGATAGTTCACATCCTCCGGCGACGCATGCCAGAGAGTCGAAAGAATCCCCCCAAACGAAAGCTCCAGAGAACCGCAGCGCATTCCACCCAGAAACGCCGCAAAAACAAACAACAGCAGAAAAATCAGAATCACACTCTGATACGACTTGCTGGTCCGGAGCCGGGAAAATCTCATTTCAGAACTCCTCCCCCGGATGCATCTGCTCCGCAAGACGCCGGAAAGCCTCCGGAAAACGCGTTCCGGGAAGATACAAATACAGTTCAACAGGCAGGAAATGAACCCGTCCGCGTTTTACTGCGCTCAACTGCTTCCATGCGGGCTGTTCCATCAGTTCTGCTGCCACCTTTCTCTGAATTTTCTGTGTCGGCCCCATCGTTATTATAAAGATGATTTCCGGATCTTCAAGCAGCAATCGCTCAAAACTGAAAGGAATTCTGGTGTTTCCCGGTTCCGTGATGATGTTTTTCCCTCCCAGCATCGTCAGCATGTGAGCGGCATTCACACCGTTTCGCTCCAGCGCAAAACCGCGCGAGGCGGCAAACAAAACCGCAAACCGGAGAGGCGGCAGACGTTTTGCCTTGCGGCAGATCGAATCGACCTCCTTCACAATCGTCTCGGCACGGCGATTCCGCTCCAGAGTCGTCCCGTTCAAACGGCAGAAAAAGTCGAGAATCTCCAGGAAATCGGAATAATTCCTGTAATCCAGATAGACCGATTCGATTCCGGAACGCTCCAGAATCCCCCGCATGGCACGGTGTTTCTCATGTTTCACCGTAAACAGCACCAGCGAAGGACGCAAGGAAAGCAGCTTCTCCGCATTCGGAGCGGTCACCTGCCCGATGACGGGAAGATCCCTTGCCTCCGGAGGCAGTGTCTCCTTCGCCTTCACAAAAGGAATCCCGACCGCACTTCCTCCCGCACAGTACCAGAGCTGCGCCAGAGAGGTATAGGCAATCACGGTACGCGGAGGGTATTTCGTCAAGGAGACGATCCGTCCGTCACTCTGTCTGTAAATGATCGTCTTCTCCGTTTCAGAGACAACCGCCCCGGCGGAAAGAAGCGCCGTGACACAGAGTAAAAACAGAATCCGGAACAACATCATATCCATACCTCCGGACCGGCAGCTTTCCACAAAGAAAACAGCCCGGTGTTCCGGTGAAAGAATCCTGAAATGATCCCGGTCGTACGCATGCTGCCCTCACCGCATCGGATTGTAAAGATCGGTTGCGGGACGGGCGGCATCCGGCGTCACCCCCCCGCCGACAAAACCGACATGGTACTGAACAGCGGATTCATCCGGATTCGAATCAATCATCCGCTCCGCGGAAGCGTGCCCGTCCACCCAAGCCACCCCCGCCGTCCGGAAATGACGGAAATACGTCGTCCCCGAATCCTTGTATTTCCAGGACCCGCTTCCAACCTCCTGCGGCTGAATCTTGCAGTAAAGATACGGAGATATCTTCGCCGGCTTGTACAAGGTCGATCCCATTTTGGAACGGGCGCAGTCGGAAAAAGCCACCGTATCGGAAGTCCGCTTCATTTGAGACCGCTTGAAAAAATGACGGGTTTCGTCCTTGCTGTCGGGATATCCTCCGAGCCAGATCGCATTGTAGCCGTATCCGGTCGCCTCCGAAACGCTTGTGAACTCGGAAAGTTTCTCCGACGGACAGAAGATCACTTTGGGAGCGCATCCCAGATACGATCCCAGCATCGCATTTCGCGTCAGATCATACGTCTTATCGGAATTTTTGTATCCGATCCAGTAGTCGGCATCCACATCGGACTTCCCGTTCGCGGCATTGCTGTACATCACAAACAGCTCGTCATAATCATTTGCATACATCTGATTCGCCGTACCGATCTGCTTCAGATTCGCTATGCAGTTGATGGCCAGACTCTTTTCTCTTGCGCTGTTCAACGCAGGCAGAAGCATCCCGGCGAGAATCGCGATGATGGCTATGACCACCAGGAGTTCTATAAGTGTGAATTTTTCACGGCGGATTTTCCCGAAGGGAAACGACTCTTGAGGCAGACGATGCAGCATGACCAGCTCCTTTGTGTTACGCGCACCAGACCGGGGAAGCGCTGATTACCCGGCATTTCATCGACTATGAAAGGATCTGGCTTGCCGTTTCCGGCTTCACAGTTGCGCGACAGCTTCCGATTTTCACGGAATTCACTTATCATAGTCGGCGGAAAGTCATACTATATCCCCGAAAAAGGAAAAGTCAATCGTCTTCTCTCCGGAAAGAGAAAAGATCCCACGGATTCCTCCGGAAAAAAGGTTCGTCTTTTCTGTCCGGGAATCTTGAAAAACTCCATTTCTCTACGCCTCCGGAGAAGCGATCTCCTTTTTGCGGCGAAGTTCGTAAATCTTCGGAATCAGATACTTAATCACTGCGGCGGCGGGAACGGCAAGGATCATGCCGGTAATTCCCGCGACCAGACCGCCGATCAGCACCACAATAATCGTCTCAATGGTGCTCAATCCGATTGCTCCTCCGACAAACGACGGATACAAAATCAGCTGCTCCAGAATCCCGTTGATCAGCACATAGGCAAACGCCACACCGGCAAGAGTCACGACCAGATGCGAATCACAGAACCCGATGCATACACCGGTCGTCAGAACAAAACTGGCAACCGGCCCGAGAAAGGGAAGAAGGATCGTCAGCCCGGCCAGAATCGCCAATGGAATCGCATAGGGCACAGAAAACAGGGAAAACAGCACCAGATACATCACGCTTTCAATGAGAATGATGGAAATGTATCCCCTCACCCAGCGGTTGAACATATTGCTGATCGTGTTGATGATTCCCGCGGCCTCGGCACGCGTTTCGCCGGAGGTCTCGGGCAGCCATGCCGTGTTGAACAGCCCGTGAACACACCACTCCCCGACATTCGATTTGCCGTCCGCATCACTGAACAGCGCCATTTTCTGGAGAAAAAACAGGAAAAAGAAAACAAACAGCAAAATGTCGAATGCAAATGTCCCGAGATGAGACGCCAGCGAAAACAGAGATGCCAGAATCCCTTTCCCTTTTGAAAAGGCAAACATCGCAATCTCCGATCGGTTTTCGCGGATATAATCACGAATCTGCGGACGCAGCTGCTCCAACAGGACACGCAAAGTCGGGTGCTCCTTCGATGCATCCGGCACATTCTGCGCATCCGTCTTTCCCGATGAAACCGCACTCTCCGTCCGGGAATTGCCGACACCGCGACTTTCCCCCGCCTCCGATCCGGGGGGCACGGCAGACTCATTCTCTTTGCTGATCCACTTTGCGACTTTCAATTCCGCCTGTTTCAGAGCAGGACTCTCCGCAGCCCACGCATTCATGGATTTTCCCGCATCAATCGCGGCAGGAATCAGAATGGACGCCATCAGCACAAAAAACAGGCTCACAACGACAATACAGAAAAGAAACGCCGCAATGCAGGACTTCAGCACCAGCCGCTCCCGCTGAATCTCCTTCTGCTTCTCCGGAGAGAGAGGAGAACGCTTCCGCATCAGCCGGTCCCGCAATCTGAGAAAAGGCGAAGCGAAAAGGGAAAGCAGCGCGGAAATCCGTTTTACAATCCGGCTCCGCAACACCCGTTTTTCGAAAAACTTTTCCAACGGCAAAAGGAAGTAGGCGGCAATGATGCCGAACACCAGAGACTTCAAAAATGTCGCGGCAAAAACAAACAGAAGAATCACCACCAGAGCAACGGCGATCCCGGCGCCCGACCCGATCACCTTTTTCCGGATTCCAGAATCCATATTTCCATCTCTCCCCTGCGAAAAACCGGGACGGTTCCCGGCGTCAAAGTTTCGGCACCGCGCGCGTCACAGCCAGGATCTGCGGCAAAAGCTGCTTCTTCCGGCTGAGAACGCCGGGCAGCATAAACAACCCGTCCGGACGTTTCCGATACGGGAGATTCCGGATAATCGCCGGAGCTCCGGCAATCAGAAATTCGGAGTTGCCGCGGACAGGATCCGTCACCAGCAGGCCGATGAAATCAAGCGACTCCTCCCGCATAATCCGCTCCATCTCCTTCTGAAGCTCGGCATGACGGCGATGCAGAAGTTCCAGATTGTTCTCCTCCACTTGCGAGAGCGCGAACTTATAGGCGTTCTCCGCATAGTTTTTGCGGTCGGCGTCAATCACTTCCGGCGATGACTTCACGGCAAGCGGAGAATCAATCTGCATCAAACCATCCATCAGCTCTCCGGCGGCAGTTCCGGAAATTTTCTCCAGCCATGCACCGGTATCCCGGTCAAGCCGGGTCGTGGTCGGCGACTGGAACAGAAGCGTATCGGTCACAATCCCGCACAGCAGAAGACCGGCAATCTCCCTCGTCGGACGCAGCCCCGCGGAACGGTACATTCCCGCAACCAGCGTACAGGTGCTCCCGACCACATCCGCCGTAAATTTGATCGGCTCGGAAGTCGGCTTCATGCCGATCCTGTGATGATCCACAACTTCCACCACCGGAATCTCCTCCAAACCGGGAATGCCCTGCGCGATCTCGTTGTGATCCACAAGAATCATGGCAAACGGGGGCGGAGCGGTGAACGACGCTTTCGAAACAATCCCGCGCAGCCTGCCGTCGTGATCGCAAACGGGAAACACATCATCCGGCGAAGCTAGAATCTGCGGCCGGATCTCCCGCACCATGTCATCCTCCGACAAAACAGCCACCTTCCGATTCAGCGATGCATTCGCCACAGGAGAACTGAACTTCAAACGGCGGATGACTGTCGCAGAATCGCACGCGGTCCGCAGAATCGTCACTTTTTTGAACTCCGCCAGCTCGACCACAGAGGATTCCACCGGACAGTTTCCAGTTATAATCAGCAGACGAATCGGTCTCTGAAGCACGCGCAGATGAATCTCCGGGCGGTCCCCGACAATAATAACCGGTTCATTCGCCCGGGCGGAATTCAAATGCCGATCGAAAAATTCCGAACTCATCGCGGCGACAAACACATCGAAATTGCGGAGCTTCCCGTCCGGCGTCCCCGCCAGACTCTCCGCCTGAAGCACATTCTGAATCATGGAAACAGAGGAATAAATCGTCCTCCCGGTGAGACTCTTTCCCGCATCGGAATCCGCTCCGATGTTCAGAAGATCGGAGAGCAGGGAAAAGGGACTCAGAATCCCGAGATACTTTTTCTGCGCATCCACAACGGGAAGCCCGGGAACATTCGACTCCTTCAGCATTTTAACCGCGTCAAACAGAGAGACATCGGAGGGGACCGCTTTGCAGTTTTTCTCCATGATGTTTCCCACACGGATATAGACGTCGTTCCGGCACTGCGGCGGTTCCAGCTTGAAATGCCGGAACCCCCATGCGGCCCGCTCCGGCATCAACCCGGGACAGATCGGAGTCACATTGTCATGCCCGAGCGCATGTTTCAATGCGGCAAGCGCATACGCTGCCATGACACTGTCCACATCCGGATTCCGGTGCCCCGAAATGAGCACCGGACGCGAATCCTCCTGAATCCGGTTCTGCTGCATGGTCACAAATCACGCCTTCGGAAGACTGAAGGCTTCGACAATCTCGTCCACCTGTTCCTGCGTGATCGGTTTAAGCGTACCGATCCGTCCCGCAAGAAGGATGCACTTTGCGGTGAACTCGGAGACCTCAAGCCGGTCGAACGCTTCAATCAGCGTTTTGCCGCAGGAGATGACACCGCAATTCTCCACCATCAGCACCGGAGTCGCCGGGGTGATCCGGTCGACCACCTTCAGCGGATCGTTGAAATATTCAGCGGAAGAAACCAGCGGAATATCGCGAAGCTGGATGTAGCTCTCGGGAATCGTGCGGCTGTCCATCCGGGTTCCGGTGGAGGCGAACGCCATCGCATTGGGCGGACGCGTCATGATAATGGCATTAACCCAGCCGCAGCGGCGGTAGATCTCACGGCAGAATGCGGACCCGGAGGATGGAATCTTGCCGGCTTCCCGTTTGCCGTTGACAATGCGCACCATGTCGGCGGCATTCATGTCCATCGGATCGAAATTGGTCGGGGTAACGATAAAATCGTCGTCCGCGAGTCTTGCGGAAAGGAAGGCGTTGCCGGTGAACAGGAGTTTCTGCCGATAAGCGCGTGCCCGGAAATTGATGATGGAATCACGCATTTCACACTCGTACGGAGAGGCGCTGATCGGTTCGAACTCCGGCCAGACTGTCCGTTTCGGTTCGCCCTGGGGATGCAGGAGATCGCCGAGTCCGCTTGCGTTGATCTGGATGCGCGCCACATAATCCAGGGATTCAAAACGGGTAAAGGCTTCCGCGATCGTGGCACCGCACATGACGGCGCCGTGGTTTTCCATCATGACGGAATCGGCGCCCTTCTCGAATTCCGCGGCGATGATCTCGCCCAGGGACCTGCTTCCGGGGATGTCGTAGCGGGAGAAAGCGACCTTTCCGCAGGCCTCCCGGCAGCCGGGGACAAGCGACGGATCCGGGCATCTGCCGACAAGACTGAACGCCACCAGCGCCGGAGAATGCGCATGAAGCACCGCACGGACATCTTTCCGGAGAGTGTAGACGGCTGTATGGAACGGCAGTTCGCAGCTCGGGCGATGCTTGCCGATGATTTCGCCTTCCGGAGTGACTTTGACGATATCGTCCGGTTTGAGAGACCCCTTGTCGATTCCGCCGGGAGTGATCCAGATGTTTCCGTCATCGTCCTTGATGGAGAGGTTTCCGCCGGAAGTGGTCGTCATTCCATAGTCGTAGAGACGCTGGAGAGTAGCCACGAGGATATTGCGCGGATGCGTGTAATTGCAGCTCATTTTGATACTCCTTTTTCTGAATTGAGTTGACAAAAGGAATATACAGTATTCCGCTGCATTATGCAAGCACGCCGCTCAAACAAAGAGAGGATTTTCCTTCGCCCCCGGCTCTCATGACTTCGGACATCCACCATGTAGGAAACATCCTGTACATCAGCAAAATGACACTGATCAGAAAAACGCCCAGAGAGATTTCCTACCAGCGATAATAGCGATATGGATCATCTGAGTTTTCCGGGACATCCGCATACAGGCTGGAATCCGGGAGAGCCACCACTTCCGGAAATCCGAAGATACCACCGGTATTACGCAAATCATTGCAGAGGACAACAATTGTATTGCGTCCTTTCCGGAAATCCTGCGATTTTAAAACATAACGTCGTTCTGCCCCCCAATAATTCTGAGGATTTGTCTTCTGCGTCAATTCCCCTACGAACTTCCCGTTTATCCAAACCCATGATTCATCGTCGACCTGTCCCAAATTAAAGACAATCTGTCTGGTTCTCAACGCGTGTTCCGGCAACATGAAATCAAGACGATACCAGAATAAACCATCATAATTCTTCAGATCCCTAAACTGCAGATCAAAGGCTCCCGGAACTTTCACAGGCCGCCAGGATTTATCCATTTTAAGATCCATCCGAAACCATCCGGCTTTCCGCCCAATCTTCTCCGGATCAGCCTTTCCTTTCCACATTGCGGGAAGACGATACCTGAAATCGCCTTCGAATCCGAAATCCAATCTTTTTATCAATGAGTTGGCAGAGGCCGCGTTCAGATTGAAAAGAATTCTTGATACCAGAAACGCACATCTTCGCCGTGTAGTCCGGAACTGAAGCTCTGCGGGATCGAACTTCCAGGGAACAGCCTGAATCGCAACGACACATCCTTTTCCCAATCTCCGGAAAGCAAGAGCTCTGCCACCGTTTTCACTTTCCGGGAAAAGATCCGCTGTCAAACGGTTGCGCCAGTGCAGTTCGGCATTGGTTATTCCGTCAAATTCCGGAACAGAACGCAAACCGGTGACAAAATCTGAATAGAACGAACCGCGTTTCGTTTGAAACACTCCTGGGAAAAATGAATTCAATTCACTCCCGGAAAGTCCAAGAGCCACAACACACAGCCCATCACGAACCTGCTTGATGAGATTTCGGGAAATCGCTCCGGAAGAAAGAATCAGCAGATCCTCATGGGAAACATTTTCCGACTCTGAAAATTTCACCTGAAGGCTGTTCAAAAGACTGCGCCCTTCAGCACCTCCGGAATAAACAGTCCTCTTTTCTGCTGCTTCTGTTTTCTGGTCAAGACGCATAATCAAAGCATGCAACAGATTCAAAGCTTCCGGTTCCTGTTCCGTCCTTCCGCAGATATCGAATTGAGAGAAAATAATACGTCCCTTTCCAGATCTGACTTCCAACGCGGGAGCATACTGTAAATCAAAACCGCCATGATACAGGGGAAGAAAATTTCCTGCAGGAGGTTTCTCCAGAAGAACACTGTTCACATTTCCCCGATTTCCTGCCCTCCAAACTCTGGTGCAGGAAAATCCATTCCAATTCCATTTCGGGTAAGAGGTAAAAGGAGAATCCAAAGAGAGGAAAGGGGAAGTCAGAGTCGATGAACCGCGCCAGTCCCGGATGGATTTCCCCAGAGGAGAAAAAACTTCCCGGAGGCCATGAATATTCCCGCGAAAACCGAGACGAGTCAATGTCTCGTAAGACTGCTCCATCACTAGGATATTCAAACCCTTGGAAACCAGAGGGGAAAGCTGAAATTTTGAATAATTTAGAGAAAAACGTCCCATCAGCAACAAATCAATCCGATTCAATGCACTCTGGTGTTTTACCTCCACAAAAGAAAGATTCAATCTTTTTAGAAGGGGAATCAAGGTATTCTCCGGATCAAACACGCCGATCACTCCCTTTGGAGCTCTCTTCGGGAAAGAAACGATATTGAATTCAAAACAATCCTTGAGCGACATACCATTGGCAAAATGGAATTCCGCCAGAATCTTCCGCCCGCCCGATTCCGTTTCCGGCGGTACATGGAACGAAAATGGGATATTCTTCCGACTTCCAGGCATTATAACAGTACGTCCCCGATCAGATATATGCCATTCCGGAACAGACCATGACCATTCCACAGTTTGAATGCGTCTTGTATCATTCAGGATCAGCAGTTGTTTTGAGATGGTCTCTCCCGGTAGAAACGTATGGCTTTTTTCTGTAAAATCGTCCTTTTTTCCGGCGATCCAGGCAAGGACTTCGCGGGAAGCTTCCACGACAGCCTCTCCGACTGGACTCAAAGGGATTTCTCCATCAATGCTCCAGTCACTCAACGGAGTATTCCCTCGGTAAATCATATCCGGGACAGGACCTGGTCTCTTCAAATTCCGGAAACGTCCAGGATAGATCCATTTCCCCTGCCGCAGTCTTCTGGGCTGCCACAACGCACTTTGATCCCACGGCAAATAGGCGGAAAGCCCTCGAGCTCTCATTTCTTTCAGACAGGAAGCCATTTTCACTCGAATTTTCATGGCATCCTCTATAAAATTCAATAAATTCAGTTTTTGGAAAAAGACCGGAGAATTTTTCTGGCAGAACTGCTCATGCAGCCGATATAACTCCTCTTTTTTCCCATCACGACGATAAGCCTTTTCCCCCAGGAATTCCGCATTATATTCATTCAGCCAGACACATTGAACGACAGGCCCCCGCCAAATAAACGGAATAGAACGATGACTCGACCAGCTTGCATTATGCGGCAGTCCCCATTCCACAATAAAAACAGGTTTTTCTCCATGCTGTTCCCATAATGCAAACCAATCCCCTCGTTCCTGAATTGGAGCCCAGTTCAAATATGTGTTGATTGTATACAAATCTCCAAGATTTCCGCTCTCATGGTGATAAACCGGACGAGACGGATCTATTTCTTTTGCAATCGCAGCAGCCTCCTTTGCCGGCAAGCGATCGCCGACCTGCTTTTCCGTTTCCGCCTGTGTCGCGGCAATGCTTGTCGGATTCAGATCTCCGGCGTAACCAAAACGATTGTGATTCATTGCATACATGACGAAATCTCATGGGCTTTCTCTCTGGCGCTGTTCAGCGCCGGCAGAAGCAGGGCGGCAAGGATCGCTATGATCGCCACCACAATGAGGAGTTCTATCAGAGTAAATTCTCTTTTACATTCCGCAGTCATGGAAAACCTCCGTGTTTCAGTGTTCGTATTCTGCTTAAATTATAAGATAGAAGAATACAAATGTCTATATCAGCCCGAAGAAAACCAGAAAAAAACAGGAATTATATTGATTTTCTGTATAATTACTGTATAATACTCTGTCAGGTGAGGATCTCGAATGGAAAAATTTCTGAAAACAAAATTGCCGGAAAAAATATGCGATTTCATCTGCAAGCAGATTCGATCGGGCGTTTTTCCTCCCGGAGCAAAGCTGCCTACCGTTCTTCAATTAGCGGAACAATTTCAGGTCTCCTCTTTCACCGCCGCAGCAGCGGTCAAACTGCTGAAACAAAAAGGATGGATCGAAACAGCTCCGAAGCGAGGCAGCGTGGTCGCCCGGAAAATCCCGGAAACACCACGTCAGCACCAGAATACACTCCGCGATACCATTTATTTTTTATTTGAAGCAGAAAAAATCTCATTTCAGGCATGCTCCGACCTCCTTTCCCGGGAAGCCGCGGATTATCACTACATGTTTGCGACATATCCGGTCGAAAACGAACGGGAAATCCATAGTATCCTCCAAAGAGCCGGACGGAATGCAGCAGGCTTTCTTATTACGCATTCATTCATCCAGCGCAGGCTTCTTCTTCCGCAGACAGTCCCGACGGTGATCCTGAATTCCGGACATCATAATTTCGGGTACAATGAAATCATCCCCGACAATTACGACACAGGATGGGCCGTCGCCAGATACCTTCATTCCCGCGGACATACCAGACTCGGTTTTATCTCCTCCTTCCCACCAAAATATGTGCTGGGCGGTTTTCACTTCCGGGAACGGCTCTCCGGTATTTCAGACTACTGCTCCTATTACCGGCTCCCTCCGCCGGAAGTCTACTCCTGGGATATCCGGAAAAAAAACGGCTCCTCCATCGTGCGGAACCTCATGGAAGAGCTGCTTCGACGATCGGAAAAAGTGCCGACCGCCGCGGCAGTCGGCAACCTCTTCATGCTGGAGGAAATCATGGACTATGCACGGAAGGAGTTCAACATTCCCGATTTTTCGCAATACATGAGTCTTATTTCGTTTCAGGATGATTTTGATGACCGGAAAAAAAGCTCCGCCGATCTCGCCATGATCCCCCTCCCCGTATTCGCAAGGGAAAGCATCCGCCTTCTGCTGCATCTTATGAATCCAGAAGCGGCTAAGCACCACTACCGGACTCTGATCTCCATGGAAATCGTCCCGGGCAACACGGTTCATCGCCTGAAATAACCGGCCATCCGCCGTACATCCTCCCGGACTCGATTCTGCTGTGAAAAATACACGCGCAACCCGAAAAGGAACCTTTCCGGAAACAAACCGTTCCTTTGTGTGAAAAACACAAAAAATTTTAGCCTTGAATCGCTGTGAAAAGATATTTTCGGCGAGTCTGCGTTTGACTTTTGCAGTACAAACTGATATATTAGTTGTGAAATGAATCACGGAAGTACAGAAAATCATTTTCACAAAAGCGAATTTCCAGTATTATCGGAAAAATCGGCGGAAGGGGAATCTTTTTCTGTGCTTTTTCCTGTGCGGAAAAGATGGCAATCTTCAACGCGGAAATCGACAGAATGAAACATTTACCCTAACAGGAGGAATAAGAATGGATGCATCTGTAAGAGCGCGCGAAGCGGAAAAAGCAGTTTCGCGCATGGAGGACGCCGAAGCCGTTCTCCGCGAGTACAACTACGACAAAGCAAAGCTCGTGCCGATCCTGCAGGCGGTACAGGCCCGTTACAACTGGCTCTCCAAAGAGCTTCTCAGCTATATCGCCTGTGCGCTGGGACTTCCTCCGGCAAGGGTGTACGGCGTGGCAACTTTCTACGCGCATTTCTCCCTCAAACCGAAAGGAAAGAATATCATCCGCCTCTGCGACGGAACCGCCTGTCATGTGAAGGGCTCCACTGCAATTCTCGACGCCCTTTATGAAAAACTCAACATCAAACCCGATCGCGACAGCACCGACGACATGATGTTCACGGTCGAAACCGTCAGCTGCCTCGGCGCATGCGGCCTTGCTCCCGTCATGCTCGTCAACGACGACGTTCACGGACAGGTCAAGCCTTCCGATATTCCGAAAATCATCGACGATCTCCTCGCCAAACAGGGATCCAAAACCGCAAATGAGGTGGCATAATGGCTAAACTTACAGTGGCGGACGTTAAACAGCGCATCAGCGATTACGCCGCAAAACACGATAAAGTCGCCCGCAGAATCATCGTCTGCGGCGGAACAGGATGCGTCGCCAACGGTTCTCTCAAACTCCGCGACGCCCTTGTCGAAGAACTCAAAAAAGCCGGACAGGCTGTCGAAGTCGATCTTGAACACGAATCCGCAGATCAGGTCCAGAACGCCTGTACCTACGTCTCCAAAAGCGGATGCCAGGGATTCTGCCAGATGGGCCCCCTCGTCCGAATCCTTCCCGATGACATCATCTACACCAAAGTGCAGGCATCCGATGCCTGTGAAATCGTGCAGGAAACCATCCTGAAGCACAATGTCATCGATCGTCTTCTCTATCTGAACCCGAGCGACGGAAAACGCTACAAGGGCGAACATGAGATTCCCTTCTACAGCAGACAGCACCGTCTTGTCCTCGCCAACTGCACCATCGAACCGGACAGCATCGGCGAATACTTCTACAAGCGCGGCTATGAGGGCGCGATCAAGGCCTACACGCAGATGACTCCCGAAGAGGTCTGCACCGTTATGGAAGCTTCCGGACTCCGCGGACGCGGAGGCGGCGGATTCCCCACCGGAAGAAAATGGAGATTTACTCTTGCCTCGCCCGGACCGAAAAAATACGTCATCTGCAACGGCGACGAAGGCGACCCGGGAGCATTCATGGACCGTTCCGTTCTGGAAGGCAATCCGCACGCCGTCATCGAAGGCATGATGATCGCCGCCCGTGCAATCGGCGCCGATGAAGGCTATGTCTACGTCCGTGCGGAATATCCTCTTGCCGTAGTCCGCATGCGGAAAGCGGTAAAAGATGCCGAGGAAGCGGGAATTCTCGGCGACGACATCTTCGGTTCCGGCTGTTCCTTCCGCATCACGGTGATGGAAGGAGCCGGTGCGTTCGTCTGCGGCGAAGAAACCGCTCTGATGGCCTCTATCGAAGGCAAGCGCGGCATGCCGATGCCGAAACCGCCGTTCCCGGCGCAGAAAGGTCTCTGGGGCAAGCCGACCGTCATCAACAATGTGGAAACGCTCGGCACGGTTCCTTACATTCTCCGCGAAGGCGCGGCAAAATTCCGCGAACTCGGCACGCCCACCTCGCCCGGAACCAAGACCTTTGCTCTCACCGGACACGTCGCGAACACCGGACTGATCGAAGTCCCGTTCGGTGCAACGCTGAATGAAATTGTCAATGAAATCGGCGGCGGAGTTACCGGTACCGACGGCAAAGTCTCAATCGACAATTTCAAATCCGTTCAGATCGGCGGTCCTTCCGGCGGATGCCTGACGAAAGAAATGCTGAATCTGCCTCTCGACTTCGATTCCCTCAGGAGTGTCGGCGCAATGGTCGGTTCCGGCGGACTTGTGGTTATGAACACCGGAACCTGCATGGTTTCCGTGGCAAAATTCTTCATGCACTTCACGCAGAACGAATCCTGCGGAAAATGCGTTCCCTGCCGCGAAGGCACCAAGCAGATGCTGGCGCTCCTTGACGACATCACCAAGGGAAGAGCCGATGAACATACGCTTGATCTGCTCGAACAGACCGCGAAAGCCGTTCAGATGGGGTCTCTCTGCGGACTCGGCAAGACGGCGCCGAACCCGGTTCTTTCCACGTTGAAGCACTTCCGGGAGGAGTATCTGGTCCACGTCAGGGAAAAACGCTGTCCGGCCGGACAGTGCAAAGCGCTCGCATTCCCCGAGATCATCGCGTCGAAATGCAAAGGCTGCTCCGCCTGTGCGAAGAAATGCCCGGTCGGCGCCATCTCCGGCGAAATCAGAAAACCGTTCCACATTGATCCGGCGAAGTGCATCAAATGCGGCGCATGCAAAGCGGCGTGCAAGTTCTCCGCGATCTCCGGCATCTAACTCTTGTTAAGGATACGTTAAAATGACAACACCAGAAGTGAAAACTCTTACAGTCAACGGCGTTCAGGTTGAAATTCACGGGGAGCGCAACCTCCTCGAAGTGATCCGGAAAACCGGAATCGAACTGCCGACATTCTGTTACCATTCGGAACTCAGCGTTTACGGCGCATGCAGGCTCTGCCTGGTCGAAGTGGAAAAGCGCGGCATCATGGCAGCCTGCTCCACGCCGCCGGAAAACGGAATGGTCATCAGGACCGATACGAAACAGCTCCGGGAAATCCGTAAAATCAACATCGAACTGCTTCTTGCAAATCACAACCGCGAGTGCCCCTCCTGTGTGAGAAGTTCAAGCTGCACGCTCCAGACTCTTGCCCGCAGACTCGGAGTCGACACCATCCGCTATAAACAGCGCCAGGAGCTCGAGCCGATCGACAAAAGCTCTCCGTCTCTGGAACGCGACCCGAACAAATGCGTGCTCTGCGGAGACTGCGTAAGAGTCTGTACTGAAGTGCAGGGAATCGGTGCAATCGGATTCTCCTTCCGCGGCTCCAAGGCGAAAGTGGCTCCCGCATTCGACAAGAATCTGGCGGAAGTCGAGTGCGTCAACTGCGGACAGTGCGCCGCGGTCTGCCCGACCGGTGCAATCATTCCGCATCAGAACCGCGAGGATGTCTGGAACGCGATTCACGATCCTTCCAAAATTGTCGTTGCGCAGGTTGCGCCTGCGGTCCGTTTTGCGCTTGCCGAGTTCTTCAACCAGGAAGCCGGACAGAATGCCGCGGGAAAACTGGTTGCGGCCCTCAAGAAAATGGGCTTCGACTATGTATACGATACCACATTTACAGCGGATATGACCATCTGGGAAGAAGCGGAAGAATTCCTCCGCAGAGTCAAGGCGGGCGGTCCGTTCCCGATGTTCACCTCCTGCTGTCCCGGCTGGGTCAAATACGCGGAAATCAACTTCCCGTCGCTTGCCCAAAACCTCTCCTCCTGCCGTTCCCCGCAGCAGATGTTCGGTGCCACCATGAAGGAAGCTCTTCCGGACATGCTCGGCAAGAAACGTGAGGATATCGTGGTTGTCTCCATCATGCCCTGCACCGCGAAGAAGTACGAAGCCGGACTCGATAAATTCAAGGTCGACGGCAATCCCGATGTGGATTTCGTCCTCACAACGACAGAAATCGGACGCATGATCGACTCCTTCGGAATCAAATTCAACGAGCTGGAACAGGAAGCGTTCGACATGCCGTTCGGCTTCGGAACCGGTGCCGGCGTAATCTTCGGAACCTCCGGAGGCGTGATGGAAGCGGCTCTCCGTTATGCGGTCGGCAAGATCGAAGGCAAAGTCCCGATGCACGGACTCGAATTCCATGCAGTCCGCGGAAGCCAGCGTTTCAAGGAAACCTCGATTAAAGCAGGCGATGCCGAACTCAAGATTGCGGTGGTCAACACGCTCGGCGCGGCAAAAGAGCTTGCCCAGCAGGCCGCGGACGGCAAATCGCCGTATCACTTCATCGAAGTCATGGCATGTCCCGGCGGATGTGTCTGCGGCGGCGGACAGCCCATCCTCAACGACCGCATCAAACGCTCCCGCAGAATGGAAGCCGTCTACAAGTGCGACAAGAACATGCAGTTCAAGAACTCTCTGGAAAACCACATGCTCAAAGACTGCTACGAAAAATATCTCGGCGGGCAGCCGAACTCGGAAAAGGCGCATCATCTTCTTCACACCAAATACGAAAATCTCAACGGGATTTTTGATGCGGTTGAAGTAGTCGAAGCCGGAAAAAGCAGCAGAAAGATCGCTGTCTCCGTCTGTGTCACCCCGGGCAAGGATGAAAAGAAGAGTGCCGAAATGCTCTCTCAGATTCTTGACTATGCGGATCAGAAAGGGCTGGCTGACAAACTTGTCGTGGAAACAGCGTTTGCTCCGTCCTGCACAAAACGCCAGGCGGGAGAAGTCCTCGTCGGCGGCAGATTCTTCGACGGAACTGACCTGGATGCCGTAAAGCAGGGCATTGAGGAAGCCGTCGCAAAGTAAAGAATCCTCTTCGGACAAACTCTTTCAGGGAAAGCGTCATGCTTTCCCTTTTTTTTGGCTTTTTTCACTATGAAAAAAAATTCAGAAAGAAAACTTGAAAAAAAAAAAAGAGGGATATATATTAGTATATATCGCGGGTATTTCCCGAGCCTATTCCCCCCCCCTCAGGCCGGACTTACCTGCGATTTTTTATTCCGCTGAAATACCGTTTTCGATACAGCCGTAAAACACTTTGAGACAATCCATTGCCGCTTTTACATTGTGCACACGGATCAAGTCATATCCCCGGAGCGCGGAGGCAATCACGGAACCGCATGTCCCGTAGTCTCGATTTGCCGGAACAGCTTCTCCGGTCAGTTTCCCGATAAATGACTTTCGGGAAGGCGCGGAGAGGAGAGGATATCCCAGACGCAAAAGCGTTTCCGGGGAATGGATCAGCGCCCGGGAAAGTTCGGGGGTCTTGGCAAAACCGATTCCCGGATCGACAATGATCCGCTCAGGAGTCACTCCGGCGGCGAGAACTCGCTCCAGAATTGCGCGGATCTCCTCCGCCACGGTCTCGACGCCGTGCTCATAAACCAGATTGCCGCCGGTCTGCATGAACTCCGGAGTCGAACGGGAGTGCATGACAATGACTCCCGCACGGGTTCCCGCGGCAACGGAGAGCAGGTCGGGATCAAAGGAAAAACCGCTGACATCGTTGATGGTGTCGCCGCCAAGACGGATGGCCTCTTCAGCGACTTTCGCTTTCCGGGTATCAATGCTGATAAACACATCCGGACTCATTCGACGGACAGTCTCGACTGCGGGCAGGACCCGGTCCAGTTCTTCCTCCAGCGGAACCGCAAGAGCTCCGGGCCGGGTCGACTCTCCACCGATGTCAATGATGGAAGCGCCATCCCGGAGCAGGGTTTCAATCCGCTGTTCCAGCGGGACCGACGACCCGCCGTCGCTGAACGAATCCGGCGTGACATTCAGAATCCCCATCAGTTTCGGAAAGGTGCCGAGAACACATTCCCTGTCGCGAAATTTCACGGTTTTCATCGTGATCTCCCGAAAAGGACGCCGGCCGTCAGAGACCCGCCGGCGCCGGGATGAAACATTATTCCTGCGATTCCGGAGCATCTGCGGAAGGCTCCCCTTCCGCCTGGGGATCCGCAGAGGCATCCGTGGCAGCGGGATTCTCTTCCGCGGAAGCATCCGCCGGTGCGGATGCCATGGATTCGGGAGCACCTGATTCAACGGCGACTTCCGCCTCCTGCTGCTTCTGTCCTTCAACTTCAATCAGGCATGCGACTCCGGTGATGCGGTCGCCCTTGCGCAGTTCCATGATCTTCACGCCTCGGGACGCACGGCCGACAATGCGAATCTCATCCACGGAGATGCGGACAACCTGTCCGCGCTCCGTCGTGATAATAAGTTCATCACCGTGACGGACCTTGACCGCGGCAACCACTTCCTCGCCATCCCGCAGGTTCAGGTTCTTGACGCCTTTCGCTCCGCGCCTGGTCAGTCGGTAATCCTCCACATAGCTGCGTTTTCCCATACCGCCGGATGTGACAATGAGGATCTGGGGTTTTCCGGTATCCTCAAGGCTTTCGCCGTTGTCTTCCTCTTCGGAATCGAGTTCCTCAGCATCCGCAGCCGCATCCGCTGTCTCGTCGGCAACGGATTCGACCTGATCTTCCGCCTCCTCTGCATCCACCGGAGGAAGAACTGTTTCGTCGTCGGAGGGAACGACCTCCATGCTGACAATCCAGTCGCCTTCGATCTTGAAGCGCAGTCCGGTGACGCCGCGCGCGGTTCTGCCCATTGCCCGGACATCGCTGCTCTTGAAGCGGCATGCCATGCCTTTTGCGGTCGAGAGAATGATTTCATCCGTCGGGCCGACAAGATCGGCGCCGATCAGGTCATCGCCCTCGTCGATGGAGAGCGCGCGGATTCCGATCTTGCGGAGATGGCGGAACTGGCTCAGCGGAGTCTTCTTGATGACGCCGCACTTGGTCGCCATCGCGATGCAGAGCTCTTCGTTCTCCTCGAACATGGACTTTTTGATGGTCAGCATGGCGCGGATCTGCTCATCCTGTTCGACTTTGATCAGATTGACGATCGCCTTGCCTTTGCCGGTGCGGGCCCCTTCCGGAATCTCATAGACGTTCAGCCAGTGCATAACACCTTTGTTCGTGAAGAAGAGAATGATGTCGTGGCTGTCGGCATTGAAAAGATGCTCGACATGATCCTCATCCTTGGTCTCCATGCCGATGATGCCGACTCCGCCGCGATGCTGTGTCTGATAGGTATCGGCGGGCACGCGCTTGATGTAGCCGGTGTTGGAAACCGTGATGACACAGGAATGACGGGGGATCAGGTCGGCGACGTCGATATCGCCCTCATCAAAGGCGATGTCGGTGCGGCGGGGATCGGCATATTTGCCTTTGACCTCCAGCAGCTCCGTCTTGATGACACCGAGACGAAGTTCACGCGAGGCGAGAAGACTGCGCAGATAATCGGCGTATTTGCAGCGCTCGCTGTATTCGTTTTCAAGATCTTCGATCGCCAGTCCGGTGAGCTGGTAGAGACGCATATCGAGAATCGCAGTCACCTGAATCTTCGAGAAATTGTAGCGGGCCATCAGCGTTTCCTGCGCTTCGGCACGGGTACGGGACGCACGGATGATTTTGACAACATCATCCAGATTGCGAACCGCAAGGAGCAGTCCTTCCAGAATGTGGATACGCGCCTCGGTCTTGGCAAGATCAAAACGGGTACGGCGTGTCACGACCTCCAGGCGGTGGTCGATGTAACGCTGGAGAATCTGAAGCAGATTCAATGTGCGCGGACGGTTCATGTCAACCACCAGCATATTGCATCCGAAGGCGTTCTCCATCTGCGTATGCGCGAAGAGCTGGTTCAGGACCACGGTGGACATCGCACCGCGCTTGATGTCGATGACGATTCGGATACCGGTCCGGCGGCTGGTTTCGTCGCGCAGGCCGGAAATTCCGGTGATCTTTTTGTCACGGACAAGATCGGCTATGCGTTTGACGAGCATCTCCTTGTTGACCGCATAGGGGATCTCGGTTACGATGATCTGCTCACCGCCGCTCTTGGTCTCCACGATCTCCGCTTTGGCGCGAACTTTGATAACGCCGTGTCCGGTGGTGTAAAGATCGCGGATCGGATTGATGCCGTAAATGATTCCGCCGGTGGGGAAGTCCGGTCCGGGAATGTATTTCATGAGTTCGGCAACTGTGGCGGTCGGATGATCAAGCAGGTAAAGAGTGCCGTCGACCACTTCGCCGAGGTTGTGCGGCGGAATGTTGGTTGCCATTCCGACGCCGATTCCCATACTGCCGTTGACCAGCAGATTCGGGAATTTGGCAGGCAGGACTTCCGGTTCCGTTTCGCTTTCATCGAAGTTCGGAATCATGTTGACGGTATCCTTGTCAAGATCGGCAAGGAGCTCTTCGGCGACACGTTCCATACGGCACTCGGTGTAACGCGAGGCAGCCGCGGGATCGCCGTCGATCGTTCCGAAATTTCCCTGTCCTTCGATCAGGGGAGTGCGCATGGAAAACGGCTGGGCGAGACGCACAAGAGCATCGTAGACCGCGGCATCGCCGTGCGGATGGTATTTTCCCATGACTTCGCCGACGACTCGCGCGGATTTGACCGTGGCATGTCCCTTCGTCAGGCCGAGCTGTTTCATGCCGTAGAGAATCCGGCGGTTGACGGGCTTCAGACCGTCGCGCACATCGGGAATCGCACGGCCCACATTTACACTCAAAGAATATTGAAGATACGCCGTATGCATAATATCTTCGATATGCACCGGATAGTCGTTCATTGTCACCTGGTTCAAGTCAGTAGTTTCACTCATAAGAAATCCCCATTGTTAGTATCCTGTACTATACACCCGGAAACGGAATAACGCAACTTTTCCCGTAGGGAAAAAACGTCAAAAAGCCCCCCTTTTTTTCCAGAACCGGAACCGGGGAACAGAGAGGGGAGACGAACCGCTGAACGCTCTCCGGGAAATGTGGCAGGACGATCCGTTTTCCCCCGTGACCGAATCATTTCAGGAGAAAAGGAAAATCGCGGTCAGAATGCGTTGTCCATGGTCGGGAAACTGCGTTCCCTGACTTCGGAAACATAAGCCTTGAACGCCTTCTCGATTTCGGCGGTCAGATTCGCATACCGTTTCGCATGTTTCGGCAGGAAATCCGTAAACAGCCCCAGGAGGTCATTTACGACCTGCACCTGCCCGTCGGTGAACGGACCTGCGCCGATTCCGATGGTCGGAATCTCAAGAGCTTCGGAAATCTCTTTGGAGAGCATCGCCGGAATGCACTCAAGGACGATCGCGAAAGCTCCGGCATCCTGCATGGCCTTCGCATCGGCGATCAGGGCCTCCGCGGCGGATTCGGTCCTGCCCGCGATCTTATAGCCGCCCTGCACAAGCACCTGCTGCGGACGCAGCCCGATGTGTCCCATGACGGGCACACCGGCAGCGGTCAGCCGTGCCACGGTCGGTGCCATAAAACGGTCGCCTTCGATCTTGACGGCATCACAATGCGCCTCCTGAAGGTAGCGGGCGGCATTGACAAGCGCCTGCTCGGGAGAAACATGATAGGTCATGAACGGCATATCACCGATCACGAAGGCATTCGGCGCGCCGCGCGTCACGGCGGCGCAGTGATGAAGACTCTGTTCCAGCGTCACTTCCAATGTGGTTTTATAGCCGAGAACCGCCATGCCGAGGGAATCGCCTACAAGAATCAGATCCATGCCGCAGAGATCCGCGAGTTTTGCCGTCGGGGCATCGTAAGCGGTGAGCATCACAACAGGCACCTGCTCCCGTTTCATTTTCCGCAAAGTGGAAACCGTGATTTTTTTCTTTTCGGACATGACAGCACCTCCTGAAAAACGCTCACAGAGCGATTGGCTTCGCGTCGGGCGACAACGATTTCCTGACGCGGTTGTAGTAATTGACCATCTGTTCGGTAGTCTCCCGGTCGAATTCGAGATTGCCGAGAAGCGTATTCAGATCGTTCCGGCATCCTTTAGCAAGTCTCCGCCCGGAACGCGCCCGGACCTCCGCCAGATCAATCCAGAACACTTCCAGACGGGAATCCTTGTTGATTCTCCAGAGCATATTCTGCGGAAGCGCCGCTCCATGGATATACCCCGCATTGTGAAGCTGCGCCAGATACTGGATATTCTGCTTGCAATAGGCCTTTTTTGCGGGATCCTTCGAAAGAGGCCCGTCATGGCAGAAGTCGATTCCGTTCCGGGAGTTCTTCACATATTCGGTCACAATAAAGCAGCTCCTGAGCTTCGTCCACGAACGTTTTTCGCCGACCGCCAGCACGCGCGGAACCGGAATGCCCAGCTCCATCGCGGCACGGTATCCAATGAATTCCCGTGCCGTAAACGAGTAGCGGAGGAAGAAACGCCAGAAACGGGTGTTCACATAATCTTTCCAGACGATCTCCTCTCCATCGAACTTGAGGGGAAGCGCACAGCGGTACACGGTTTTGTGCCGGGTCCGCCAGATAACCTCTGAATTAGTCTCGTCAAGAGGATGCTTCCGCAGATAACGGAACGCTCCCCTGAACGGCGGAGCAACCCAGCGGCTCGAAAAAACTTTGCTGAGAGAAATCGACTTCATGCTCTTCACCTCCCCATTCTCACGGTTGAACAACGATAATATACACGATTAATCCTGAAGCGCAAGCACGCCTTCCCGTCCGGGGATTTCCCCCTGCTTCAGCTTTCCGTGCGGAAGCGTGGAACAATCCGCCGGCAAAAGATCGCCCGGGGCACAGAATTCGATGCCGCGCGCACTGGCCTTCCGCAGAAAATCTTCAAACATCGCCGCACAGATCCGTCCTTCCACCTCGGCGTGAATCGTGAGAACGTTCATTGTGTCCGGATGGATCAGATCCAGAAGACGGTCGTTATAGTTTTCGTTGGTGATGCCGTCCCGTCCATAAACCTCGTCATATGTGGGCAGATTCAGCGGAATCTGCGGCTGAGTCAGCACTTTGCCGTCGACCACGGGCAGAAAGATCGAATGTCCCCGGCAGTCGCTGTTGTAGCGGAACGGAAGAGCCTCCTTGCATTGGATGAGACGTTCCGTACACCGCCATCCAGGAGAAGCGGAACAGGTCGGAGGAGTCCCCGTAATCCGGAGAAGCTCATCAAACGCCCGCTTCACATGTTCGAATCCCTGTTCCGGCGTCATGCGGTCGGACTTTGCCTGCCAGTAACGGTGATCCCAGGCGTGAACGCCGATTTCATGTCCGGCTTTCGCCGCATCGCGGATCGCGCCTTCGCACCGTTTTCCGATGCGCGGCCCGGGCCATGCGGTTCCCATGAAAAGGATGTCCCATCCGTACAGACTCGCCGCCTTCGTGCGGAGCATCTTCCAGAGAAACGCCGGCTTGAACAGGCGCCATAGATTCCTGCCCATGTTGTCGGGGCCCACGGAAAAGAAAAACGCGCCCCGGATCCCGTGGGAATCCAGAATCCGCAGCAGAGTCGGGACACCATCCCGTGTCCCGCTCAGCGTATCGACATCAATCCGGAGTCCGACCCTCATTTTACGCCGAACTCTCCGGAATCCACCGCCTGTTTCAGGAAGAAGTCAAGGGTCTTCGCCACCGATTCCTCCAGTTTGACCACCGGCTTCCATCCGCAGTATTTCCATGCGTTCCGGATGCTCGGTTTGCGGTGCTGGACATCCTGATACCCCTCACCGTAGAACTCGCCGGACTCAATGACCTTGTATCCGGCAAACGGCGGGAATTTCTTCCGCAGAGGATGCTGCTCGAACTGACGCACAAGGATCTCCGCAAGCTCCTTGATGCTGGCCTCGTTTTCGGGACAGCCGATATTGATGATTCTGCCGTCGCAGAGTCCATCCTTGTTTTCAATGATGCGGAACAGACACTCGATTCCGTCGGTAACGTGCGTGAAGCAGCGCTTCTGTTCGCCGCCGTCGATCAGCAGAATCGGATTGCCCTGCACCAGATTCAGGATCAGCTGCGTGATGGCGCGGGAACTGCCGATCCGGGCGGATGTGAGACTGTCGAGCTTGGGACCCATCCAGTTGAACGGACGGAACAGCGTGAACTTAAGCCCTTTCTGTCCGTATGCCCAGATCACGCGGTCGAGCATCTGCTTGGAGCAGGAATAGATCCAGCGCTGCATGCGGATCGGACCGAGAATCAGTTTGGAGTTGTCCTCGTCGAACGACTCCTCGTTGCACATCGCGTACACTTCGGAGGTGGACGGGAAAATAATACGCTTGTTGTACTTCACGCAATAGCGGACAATGCGGAGGTTTTCCTCGAAATCAAGTTCAAAGACCTTCAGCGGATTTCTCGTGTATTCGATCGGTGTGGCAATCGCGACAAGCGGCAGGACCACATCGCATTTCTTGACATAGTATTCGATCCATTCGCGATGGATGGTAATATCGCCTTCCGTAAAGTGAAAGTCCTTGTTGTTCAACAGATCCGCGATGTAGTTGGAACGGAGGTCCATGCCGTAAATCTCGTAATCTCCGCTGGCGAGAAGACGCTCGCTGATCGCGCTGCCGATGAATCCGTTCACTCCGAGAATCAGAATGCTTTTCTTGCGTTTCGGGCGAAGCGCCGAAAGATCGGAAACGAAGCGCATCTTCTCCACAATGCGGTTTTCCTCCACAAGCTGTTCGCCGGAGGAATAGAGTCCGTTCACGGTCTGCGCGAAGTTGATCCGCACCGCGCCGGAACCGCAGGCGACGGTCAGGGGAGCAACGGAAAGGATCGTTCCGGGCTTTGCGGTCTTCGCCTTTGCCGGAGTCTTGACCTCGGAGACATCCCAGATCAGATATTTTTTATCGCCGAGATAGCTGAACGCGCCGGGATACGGCATCGTTACGCCGCGGACAAGATTGCGGACGTCAGCAGCGGTTTTCGACCAGTCGATCGCACCGTCGGCAGGTTTGCGTCTGTGGAAGTAAGTCGCCTCTTTTTCGTTCTGCTTTTTCCCTTTGACGCGGCCTTTCGCCTTTGCCAGTTTCGGGAGTTCGGCGTTCAGCAGTTCTGCGGCGGCTTTCGCGGCTTTGAGATGAACATCCTTCGCGGTGTCATTCGCGCCGATGGAGATTTTCCTCTGGGCAACGATATCCCCGGCATCGACCTTTTCCGCCATCAGGTGCAGCGTCACGCCCGTCTCCTTTTCGCCGTTGATGACAGCCCAGTTGACGGGTGCGCATCCGCGGTATTTCGGCAGAAGCGAACCGTGCAGGTTCAAGGCGCCCTTTGAGGGAATGGCGAGAATCTCTTTGCCGATAATCTCCCGGTAATAGAAGGAAAAGAGATAATCCGGTTTCATTTTTTTGATTCGGGAAATCCATAACGGATGATTCGGATTCTCGGGAGCATAAACAGGAATCCCCTTCTCCGCGGCGAGCTGCGCGACGGAACGGAACCAGAGATTCTCGTTCGGATCATCCTTGTGCGTAAAGACCGCTGCGATCTCGAATCCGTTTTTGAGCAGCGCCTCAATGCCTTCGCATCCGATATTGTTGTACGCGAATACGACAGCTCTCATGTTACCCCATCCTTTCTTTTATAATCTGAAAAATGAATCTGAAATCAACCGTTTTTCCGCCCGACGACCGACTCGATGAAGAACTGGGGCCTTCCGCGCGAGTTCATATGAATTTTCCCGATATACTCGCCGAGAATTCCCATCGCAACGAACTGTCCCCCCATGAAAATGAAGGCAAGCGAGAAAAGAGTGAATATGCCGTGCTGACTCCATTCGTCCCCGTGAATCCGCGTCATGATGAAAATGAAAATACCGAACAGAATGCCGAGCACAGCAACAATCGTTCCGATATAGGTCAGCATCCGGAGCGGGAAAATCGAAGTGCCGGTCAGCAGATCGTACTGAAGGGCAATCAGCTTCCAGAAATTGTATTTGGATTCTCCGGCGGAGCGGTCGGCATGCTTCACATTGAGTTCCGTCACGCGGCGCGCATAGGACATCGCCAGCATCGGAATGAACTTTCCGTGTTCGGGACACTGAAGAATCGCATTGACCACGGTCCGGCTGTAACCGCGGAGCATGCAGCCGTAATCGGTCATGGTTTTTCCGTTGCAGAGGCTGCGGACCATCCGGTTCACGAGCTTGGACGCAAGACGGCGGAATATGGTATCTTTCCGTTTTTCCCGGATCGTTCCCACCACATCGTATCCTTCGCGCAGTTTAGCGACGAGACGCGGCACCTCCTCCGGCGGATTCTGCAAGTCAGCATCAAGCGTGATGACATATCTGCCGAGCGAAGTCTGGAGCCCGGCGGTCACAGCGGCATGCTGTCCAAAATTCGTTGTCAGAAACACGCCGACGATCTTTCCGTCGTGCTCATTTGCGGCTTTCCGGATGATCTCCGCGGAAGCATCCGAACTTCCGTCATCCACCAGAATGATTTCATACGGACAATTCAGCGAATCGCACACGACCAGGCATCTGCGGATCAGTTCGTCCAGATTCGCCTCTTCGTTGAAAACGGGTATGACAAGAGACACTTCGATTGTTTTCTGCGGTTCCATTCTGAATCCTCATCCTCAATTTTATTTCAGTAAGGTTTCCTAAATATAGCATGAATTCACGCTTCTTTCAACGGGCGCCCCTGCGAAAGCTGAAAACTTTCACAATTCAGACCGGACAGACAGACAGAAATTCTCCGGGAAAACCCGCTTTTTTCACAAAAATACAGATTTTCATCCTTTGCAAACTTGACAAATCCTCCCGCCGGAGATATAGTTAGCTTCATTATAATGAGGAAGCCAACTATTTTGAAATCTTTATTTTAAAGGATTTTTCATGGAAATTCCATTCAATCTTGTTGTATTGAAAGTTTTTCATGCGCAGAAAAACCGAGTGCGTCCGCTGATGGCGGAAATCGGACTTTCCCCCGGACAGCCGAAGGTGCTGACCTTCCTGTCGATTCACGGAAAGTGTCTCCAGAAAGAGCTTGCCGCGGCATGCGACATTGAACCGACAACCATTTCCAAGATGCTCAACAGTCTGGAGGAAAACGGTCTGATCTGCCGCTCCGCTCTGGCGGGAGACAAGCGAGCCGCGGTTATCGGCCTGACCGACAAGGGACACGCTCTCGTCGAACAGGAGATTCTCCCGCGCTACAACAGCGTCAACACACTCTCCCTCACCGATTTCCCGCCGGATGAAAAACGGCGCTTTGAAGAATATCTGCGGCGGATGTATGCCAATCTGACCGGGACTCCGCTGGATTTCTAGGAGGAACCAATGAACCGCTCCGAAGCTGAACAGAAACAATTCACCCGCATGACCGAAACCCCGATCCCGCGTCTGATCACCACCCTTGCGATCCCGACCATCTTCACAATGCTGATCGGGGCATTCTACAATATGGCGGATACCTTTTTTGTGGCGCGTCTCGGCACCAGCGCCGCCGGCGCCGTGGGCATTGTATTTGCAATCATGGCGATTATTCAGGCAATCGGTTTTATGATCGGAATCGGAACGGGAAGCCATGTCTCGCGTTTTCTCGGCAGACAGGACCGTCCGGCGGCAGACAAATTCGCATCAACCGGCTTTTTCCTCTCGCTGGGGTTCGGCGGGGTCCTGACCACCTTCGGACTGCTCTTCACCGAACCGCTGATGGTCCTGCTGGGAGCCACCCCGACCATTCTGCCCTATGCACGCGATTACGCCGGATACATCTTCATGGGCGCTGTGGTCATGTGCGGGTCCATTGTCATGAACAATATTCTTCGTTCGGAAGGAAAAGCGGTGCTCTCCACCATCGGGCTCGGCTTCGGCGGAATCCTGAACGTGGCGCTGGACCCGGTTTTCATCTTCCAGTTCAAACTCGGCATTTCCGGAGCGGCGATTGCGACTCTGATCAGTCAATGCGTCAGTTTCGCCATTCTCCTGTTCTGTTTCTGTTCAGGAAAAAGCATCACGCGTCTCGCATGGGGAAATGTCTCGCGGAAATTCTCCGATTATGCGGATATTCTGAAACTCGGATTTTCCTCCTTCTGCCGACAGGGACTCGCCAGCATTTCCACGGTTGCCCTGAACGTTTCCGCCGCGGCCTACGGGGATTCCGCCGTTGCCGCAATGTCGATTGTGGGAAGAATCTTCTTCTTCCTGCTGGCGATGCTGATCGGTTTCGGACAGGGATTCCAGCCGGTCGTCGGATACAATTACGGAGCAAAACGCTTCGAACGGGTCAAGGAGTCGTTCCGTTTCTGCGTCAAAACGGGAACGGTGTTTCTGACCTGTGTCGGGATTCTCGGTTTTCTGTTCGCCCCTCATCTGATTACGTTGTTCAAGGTCAATGATCCGGCGGTGGTCTCCATCGGCGCGATGGCGTTCCGGGCGCAATGCATCGCCCTGCCGCTCCAGGCGACGATCGTTCTTTCCAACATGCTCTTCCAGTCGATCGGCAAGGCGCTTCAGGCGACTCTGATTTCCGCCACTCGTCAGGGAATCTATTTCATTCCGCTGATCCTGCTCCTGCCGCGCTATTTCGGGCTGACGGGCATTGAATTCACCCAGAGCATTTCCGATGTGTTCGCCTTTCTCAGTGCGCTTCCGTTCCTGTTTTTCTTCTTCCGCTCCCTGAACAGGAACATGCGGCTGCAGTCGTCGGACGAAACGGAAGCCGCCTGCGAACAGATGGCGGCATAATCCCGTCCGGCTCAGGAAAGAAGAGAAAGAAGGGACTCCCACAAAGAGTCCGCGCTGATACATTCCCCGCGAAACCGGAGCAGGCGAACCCAGTCACGCTCCAGGGAAACGGTAATCAGACGCGCACGCTCCGCCAGCTCCAGGAAAAAAGAGGGGTCGGACGGATGAAGAGCGGCATCGCAGAGAAAGTAATCCAGATCAATGTCCAGAATCAGCGGCTCCGGAATCTCCGGAATCTGGCGGGCGAGGAAGCGGCGTTCCAGAACCTGCAGAGCGGCAGAGCGGGCAGAATCGGAGCCATCCAGAATCTCCTGAGGCGATGGCCAGACCGGATCACAGCTCACCGTAATCCGTGAATCGGCTGGTTGCGTGAAATTCTCATGGGACAGAATCCGCGATGATGCCAGCACTCCGGATTTGAGCGCCCAGTCGATGTGTTCGTCGTGATGGAGCAGCTTCAGATTCCGGCGGACAGACTCTTCGGAAGAGGCGTCGAAATCCCCTTTTCCCGCGGATCTCGTAAACGCCGGCAGCACATCCGTGTGATGATCCAGCGTGACAGCGTGAAACCGGAGTCCGGTCTCCCGCGCCAGAGCGCACCACGGCAGAAGCACATGGTGATGCTGTTCCACCAGAACGGTCTTTCCGCTCCGCCGCAGAATCATGGGTTCTCTTTCCACCGGTCAGCGATACTCCGGCCAGGTGCTCATGCGGACACTGCGCCAGAGAAGGCCGTTTGTGTCGATCTTCTTGCGCTCCTTGGTGGACATTTCGATCGGGACATGAGTGAAGGAATCGCTCCAGTGTCCGACGACCATATCCGTACAGCCCATCATCGCCGCATGCACGGCGTTCTGTGCGAGCAGGAAGCAGAAGACCGCATCGGTTCCGTTGGCGGGAACGCCGCGGATGGAATAGGTCGGATCGAAATATTTGATCTGCGCCTCAATTCCCGTCTTTTTCGAATACTCGCGGATCTTATCCTTGAGGAACATGCCGATATTGTGATGGAGAATGTTGCCGGATTTATCGGTTTCGCGTTCGCCGTCGATCAGATCCTGCCCGGCGCCCTCGGCAACGATCACGACCGCGTGATGACGCGCCTGGAGCCGTTTGAACAGACTCGGCAGAAATGCGTTTTCGCCTTCCTCCAGCGTGAATTTCTCCTCCGGGATCAGGCAGTAGTTGACATGCGTGTTCGCAAGGGAGGCGTATGCCGCGATGAATCCGGAATCACGTCCCATCACGTGAATGAGCCCGACTCCGTTCAGCGCGCCTTTCGCCTCGTTGTGCGCCACGGTGATGACGGGGACCGTCGAATAGACGGCGGTTTCAAATCCGAAGGTGCGGTCCATGTAGCAGATGTCGTTGTCGATCGTCTTCGGGATTCCGATGATGCTGATGTTGAGTTCGCGTTTCTGCGCTTCCAGAGCGAGATCATGAGCGGCGCGCAGGGTGCCGTCGCCGCCGATGCAGAAAAGCATGTTGATATCCATGCGGACCAGGGTCTCCAGCATGAGCGTCGTATCCTGCGACCCGCGCGAGGAGGCGAGAATCGTTCCGCCCTGCTCGTGGATATCATCCACGACATTCGGATCCAGCACGATCGGACGATGTCCCAGCTTCGGGTTCAGCCCGGCGTAGCCGTAGGGAATGCCGTAGACCACCGGCACCCCGTAGTGTTTCATCAGCGTGAGGGTGATGCCTTTGATGACGTTGTTGAGTCCGGGACAGAGTCCGCCTGCGGTCAGGATGGCCGCCTTGCTCCACGCCGGATCATGGAAGATCCGTTTCCGCGGGCCGGCCTTTTCGAAGGCATAGATTTTGCCGCCGTTCATCTGATAGTCGGCGCGCAGACGGGTGAATTCGCGGTCCAGCAGAATCTCCGCATCGGGCGGGACAAAGCAGGTATCGGAATCGAGAGGAGTTTCGAAATTACACGGACCGAGTTTTTTTACGGGGAACACGTCCGGAGTGATGAAGTCGTCTTTCATGGCTGGAGCCTCTGGCTTGATATTGGTAGTACGGTTTGTTTTTCAGATTGACGCTGTATTCCAGCACTTCGGGATCGTCCTCTTCGAGCATGAG
>CALXMJ010000451.1 GCA_944389445.1 uncultured Victivallales bacterium
GAAAGATTCAGAAGTTTCGGCAGAATGACCAGATGGTAGGACTGTTTACCGATTTTCAGTACGGCGCCATCCGTGGAACCATACTGTTCCATCAAAGTCTCGTCTCCGTAGTGGTGATTGAGATGCAGATCTTCCAGAAGCTGAGAGAGCGCTTCGAATGCATGGGAATAACGCATGATTCTTTCGCTGTCGCGCGTGTTAAAAAGAATATGGGCTGTTGTAATTCCATGAATCAAAAGGACTTCTGTCTTAACCGCCCCGGTTGCCAGCAGAACGCCGATCCGTGAAATGGAATCGTTGAACATGCGGTAGAATTTCCACCACGGCTGATGGAGGAAAAGCGAAGCTGGATAATCGCGTTTCCGAATGCCTCGCAGGGAATATCCCTCCAGATGCTGGCAGATCAGATTGATCCCGTGAACCATCTGCCACTGACAGAGCCATTTCAGATCGGCAAACGTCACGCCCCAGCCGCAAAGGGCAAAGGTTTCCGAGAGAATCTGTTTTTGTCCGCACTGAGCCGCCGCACTGGCAAGCTGAAGAGGTGTGGCAAGAGAGGTGAAGTGCCGCCCGAGCGCATCCATTCCCGGAATGTGATAGTACTGATACTGCGGCATGACTGCGCCGTTGCTTGTCAGCTGGCTGAGATAGTTGTCCTCGCAGACCTGATGACCGGTAAGTTTCCAGCCGTGGCTCGAACACCAGTCGTAAATCGGTTTCAGAAAATGGTTCATAAAGAGCCGTGTAGTCAGGCGCCAGAAGCGATACCGGGTTTGTGCACAGCCATCCAGATCCAGCAGAAGCCGGGGGAGTACGGCAAGAATATCTTCTCCGTAGGCATTCCGGTATTCGCGTTCGAATGTGAATGACCATGGAATACCATTTCTGGAAATCTGCGGTTCATCCGTAAAAAAGCCTCTCATGGCGGCGCGTTCGGCTTCGTTCAGGGAGTCGTAATACTTCTGATGAACAGCTTTCAGAAATTCTTTGGTCGCTTCAAGATCAAGCGTATCGACATAATACGGATTCACCTCGTAGCGGCAGACCAGAACTTCAGGAAGCGGAGAAGCCGTTTCTTCGGAAATCAGCTTTCCATCCGGAGTATAAACGGCAATGAGATTGTCAAGTTTCCGGAAGTCTTTTCCGGAAACTTTCCCGCAGCGCAGGTATTTCTGCTGATATTTGACTCCGAGTCCGTTGACAAGACCATTTCCGAATCCGCTGGGCCATCCGTTTTCATCGTAAGCCCAGGCATTCATTCCCAGGCGGGCGGCGTCATGAATGCAGTTTCTTGTGGCGGAAAACCATTCTTCGCCAAGATATTTTGTCAGCAAACCTCCGCGTGCGTGCATGAAAAATCCGCCGATTCCCGCTTCATGCATGGCTTTGATCTGGCGGGAAAGCTCTTCGTTTTCCAGCTTGTCATTCCAGCTCCAGAACGGGACCGGTCTGTAATTGTTTGCGGGATTCGCCGCAAGGTCCGCTATTTTCATAAACAAAGGTCCTTTCCTGCTGAGTTGCTGTCAGCAATATAGCACTGCTCAGGCGTGAGACAAGCCGGGGCCTGAAAAAAAAGGACAATCGGAGCATTTTTTTCCCGGGATGAATCGGATATTTGCCTTCCAGATAATACTTGTTTGTACAGGCAGTCGGCATCACGGGACGGATTGAAACGTAAACACCTCTGTTTCAGCGAGCGGAATCCGCGATTGCTTTTTTCAGGAATTCCAGAGCCTCTTTTTCGGGAAGAGTCCGGACGACGACTCCGTTTTGAAAGACGACAGCCCTCCCCTCCCCTCCGGCGAGCCCCAGGTCGGCATCGGAAGCTTCGCCGGGACCGTTGACTGCACATCCCATCACGGCGATTTTTCTCAGTCCGATCCGTTTTCCGGACGCTTTCAGGCTTTCCACAAAATCGTTGACTTCGGTTGCCAGCGCTTCCAGATTGATTCTGGTTCTTCCGCAAGTCGGGCAGGAGACGATTTCCGGTTCCGCCTTTCGCAGACCGGCGGCTTCCAGAATTGCAAGTCCGGCAGTGATTTCCCGCAGGGGATCCGCCGTGAGACTGACCCGCATGGTTTCGCCGATTCCTTCCATCAGCAAGGTTCCGATCCCGACCGCGGATTTTACGATTCCGACCGAGGGCGGCCCCGCCTCCGTGATCCCGATGTGAAGCGGAATATCGGAAATCTTTGCGAAATAACGGCAGGCGGCGACAGTCGAAGTCACAGAACTTGACTTCAAGGAAACCTTCACTTTGGTGAATCCGAACTGTTCCAGAAGTTTCACCTGTTCAAGAGCGGCTTCCGAAAGGGCTTGAGCCATAGCTTCCCTCCGGTCGAGTCCGGAAGCCAGTTTGCGCTCCAGCAGGCCCTTCGGGAGACTTCCGGAATTGGCCCCGACTCGGATCGGGATTCCCGCCTCCCCTGCGGCTTCGGCAACCGCGCGGACCCGGTCCGCGGAACCGATGTTTCCCGGATTGATGCGGATTCCATGAATTCCGGCCCGAATGGCCCCGAGCGCCAGCCGATAGTCAAAATGAATGTCGCCGATTACGGGGATCGGCGAGCCCGCCAGGATTTCCGGCAGTGCGTTTACGGCGGCTTCGTCGGGAATTGCACAGCGGATGATATCGCATCCGGCGGAAGCGAGTCTCCGAATCTGCGCAAGAGTCGCAGCCGCGTCGGCGGTGTTCGTGTTTGTCATCGACTGGAGCGAAACCGGCGCGCCCCCGCCGATCGCCACGCCGCCGACGTTAATTCTTCTTGTCGTTCGAGCTGGAAACATCGTTTTTCTCCGTTTCTGCATCGGCGGCGTTTGCCTCCTTGATGCTCTGTTCCAATGCGGCGCGGGAAACCGACGGAGCCGAGAAGGATGCAATCACCCGCTTGACATCATAGAAGGAAACAAACAGCATGAAGGCAACCAGCAGCGCGACAAACGCCATGGTCACAGGCTGAAGCACCTTCGGTGAAACCGGACGGCGGAAAAGAATTTCCAGAAATGCCAGCAGCACATGTCCGCCGTCGAGAACCGGAATCGGCAGCAGGTTGAACAACCCCAGGCTGAATGTAATCAGGACGACCAGATTCAATCCCTGAATCAGCGATCCTTTGTACACCGAGATGTAAAGAACCCGCCCGATGCCGATCGGACCGCTCAGATGCTTTGCCTGAATCGTGGTATGCTTCTCCGTCAGACCGAGCTTGTTGCCGAGGCTCACGCCGAGACTGCGCAGTGATTTCACGGACATGTCAATCACATGCATAAACTGTTCCCATGGAGTCGGATGCGCCAGATAGGCGTATTCGATTCCCACATCGTTGTAGCGCAGGAAGGCGGGGGCGAACGCAAGGTCGATTATTTTACCGTCGCGACGGAGCTTCATATTCAGGACCCCGCCGCCGGATTCGTTGACAAATTTCTGGCAGTCGGTGGCGGAGGTGAGCTTTATTCCGTTGATCTCCAGAATCTCATCGCCGAGTTTCATGCCGTTTTTCTCCGCGGGCATCCCTTTTGCCAGCCCGATGACTTTCGGAAGCGGATCCGTCGGACGGAATGTGATGCCGAGAAGATAGATTCCTTTTCTTCCATCGATTTCAATCGGATTCGGAATGATGTTTTTGATTTCGACGAGTTTGCCGTCCCGCTTCACGACCATATCGAAACTCTTTGCTGCACTCATGGTGGTGAGCTGTTCAAATTCGAGCATGTCGGAAACCTTCTGTCCATTGACGGAGACAATTTCGTCGTTGTTCTTCACTCCGGCTTTTGCGGCGGGAGAGTTTTCCACCGGATAGAGTTTCAGGGGAAGTTTCGGCATGAAAAATGGATAGGCGATCTCATCGGCGGGATTGACCTTCCGGTTCACGATCGGTTTGTAGACAACGGCGAACTCCTTGTCGCCGCGGCGGACGTCCAGCTTGACATCCCCGATCGTCACCAGAATTTCCACAATGAAGTCATTCCAGGTGAAATTAACATCCTTGCCGTTGATTTTCGTAATGATATCCCCTTCCCGGAGTCCGGCATTGTATTCGGGGCTGTTCTTTTCTATCGCCGCGACTTCGATTGTTTTCAGAGTGGGGCTGTCTTTGGGAATTCCGCAGACCCAGATGACGCATGCGATCAGGAATCCGAAAATGATGTTGAAAAGCGGTCCCGCGACTACCGCCAGAATCCGGTCGAACGGTTTCCCTTTCGGCAGGACATTTCCGTTTTCATCCTTGGCTTCACCGGTGGCATCAATCTGCGGAATTTCGACATATCCCCCGAAAGGAATCCAGCCGATGCGGTATTCCACTCCTTTGTAATGGAACCCCCACGCTTTTTTGAATCCGATGGAGAAGGCAATCACATGGAAACCGCGCCACTTCGCCACGAGAAAATGCCCGAGTTCATGCACAAAAACGCAGAGTCCGAAGAAAAAAATCATGAACACCGCGGATCCGATGATGGTAAGCAAATGCGAAAAAGTCATCTGTTTTCTATCCTTTCCGGAGCTGACGCGCGAACTCCCGCGCATTTTGATCGGCTTCAAGAATGGTATTCATGTCAGCCGCTCCTTTTTGATTGAATTGATTCATTGTTTGTTCCACGACATCAAAAATTCCGGTGAATTTCAGTTCCCCGGCCCGGAACCGTTCCACGGCAACTTCGTTTGCCGCGTTCA
>CALXMJ010000452.1 GCA_944389445.1 uncultured Victivallales bacterium
CTCTGACCAACATCGTTGCCGATTTTCCCTGCCTGAACATTCATCCGGGCGACCTGACCGTGGAAAAAAACGGATCCCGTCTGCTGGTAGGCCTGCATGATGTGCCTGTGCGGACGGCTCTGCTTGCCGGACACCGGTTTCTTCGCAGCAGCGTTATTATCGCCACTCCGTTCACTCCGGGTGCGAAGGAGATGGATAACGGGCACATTCTCGGCGTATCACGCCGTGTTCCGGTCCTGCTGCCGGAAGGAATTACTCCGGAGACGCTCCGGTCTTCGGAAACTCTTCTTGCTGAGACGGCAAGGCAGAATCTGGAAAATCTGAAAATAAACGGCGATTGGACCCTTTTCCCTGAGGTCGTTGCGGATTTTGCCGCCGGGCGTTTTGCGGAAGGCAGGGATGGTTCGCTTCTTTACCGGGAAAACTCCTCCGGCTGGCGCTCCGTCAGAACCGTGGAGTATGAATCGACTGGAAAGAATCCGATTCCGGTGTAAATTACCATATTGTAAAAATGGAAATCGTCTTATGTCTAAATCGGAAACAAACAGGAAAAAACGCCGGTTGTCCGGCTGGTTCTTTCCGGTGTTGAGCATTCTGCTTGCTTTGACTCTTGCCGGAGTGCTGCTTCTGCCTTCGATGGTGGAATATGCTGTCAACCGGATTTTAAAACATTCCGCAGCCGGAGGGTATATCGTCTGCGGCGTTTCCCAGATCACCCTGTTTTCTGCGAACGCTTCGGTGAATGCCCGTCAGAAAATGCCGAATGGAAGATTCCGTTCCGTTCTTTCGCTGCCGCATTGCCGGATCTCCTATACGCCGCTTTCGCTTCTCCGCGGACGAATCGACGGTATCACCATCACGGGGGCGACAATTCCCGCATCGGTGGAGAACGGCAGGGTCGTTTTCCCACTGACGGAAATCTTTGAGTCCGTTCAGCAGGAGAAACAGGCGGAACAGGAGAAAAATGCGGCATCTTCTCCGGCAAATGTGCCGGACCTCGGATTCATCCGGATTGAAAACGGCGCCCTGAATCTGCGTTTCGGGCGCAAATCCCTTTATGTGCCGGTTTCCATGTCGATCCGGCAGGAGGGCTCCGGATGGAAAAAGCTGCAGGTCAAAGGACGGATTCATTTGAACGGTCAGACCATCATCATCCGCGAGGCCGCAATTGATCTGGATCAGTCGGAGGTCCGTGCGTCTCTGCGCATCCGTGACGCCGTCCTGAACAATCTGCCCCATCCGCTGGATCTGTACGCGAACGAGGTCGGGCTTCAGGGGGAGCTCTCCGCCGAACTTCTGGCGGATTTCAACTACAGCTCCGGAATTGTGCGGAAGATTGATTCCCGGCTGAAAATCCGGAACTTTTCCGTTCTTGCCGGCGGACGGAACATTTCTTCCGAACTTCTGGCATTCAATCTGGAATTCAGCGGGAAAAAAGGGTCTCTGTGTCTTGAAAATCTGAAAATGGCCGATCTGTTTTTTCTCGACCGTTCGGCAACATCTTTTGAACTTTCCGGGAACACACTTTCCGGGAAAAGTTCTCTGGAGGTGACGACATCGGCCCGGAACCGATTCGATTTTCTTTTTTCCGCCTCGGGAGATCCCGCCCGGAAAACGGCTGAACTTTCCATCCGTTCGGCGGAGGGGAAAACATGGGAACTTTCGTGGAACGGTATCCGGGGAAGTGTGAATGCGCTGGCTTTGCAGCTGAAGGCGTCTCCGGAACGCCAGACTGCGAGCGTGACCCTGAACGGCGTCGGGCTTGATTGCTCCGGCGGAAAAGCTTCCGTGCGGGAGCTTGTGCTTTCCGTTCAGCACGAAAAAGGAACGCTTTCGGGCAGTCTTTCTGGGAACATTGCTTCTGTTGAAGAGCCCTCCTCTTCGGTTTCCGCGAAGGAAATTGTTTTTTCCGTGCCGTTTCTGCGCGGAGGAAACGCGGAAGGTTCCATTTCTGTGGATTCGGTTTTCTGGAAGGATCGCCTGATGGCAAAAGTGGAGGCAAAAACCAGAATCAATTTGAGCGATACGCTGTTAACGGACCGCGCTGAGATCTCCGGAACGGCAACGTTGCCGGAGTATCCGGGGGTCGGAATCCGTTTCCGTTCGGAAAATGAATACGACAACGGAAGATATTTTTCCCGGAACTCCTTTGTCCTGCCGGAGACGGAAATTCCTGCGCTGGATTTCCGGAAGATGGGAGGGGAACTTGCCAATCTGAAAGTGAGCGGCAAAGTCATGGCTTCAGGCGATTATGTGTTCGGTTCCGGACAGGCCGCAACGGGTTCGGCACGGTTGTCAGTATCCGGAGCATCTGTAAAGGATCCGGCGCAGGAGCTCTCGCTGGAGGGAATCGGACTGGATTTTGAACTGCCCTCGCTTCCGGCTTTGCGGAGCTCGCCCGGGATGAAAGCATCGGTGGAGCGGATTCGTTTCGGCGGGGTTGATGTCCGGGATTTTGTCCTGTTTTACCGAATGGAATCGCCGACGGTCTGGGCGGTGGAAGCAATCAAAGCCGGATGGGCATCCGGCGTGGTCCGAATGGAATTCACGCGTCTTGATTTTTCAAAGAAGACCTGTGAACTGGTTCTGCATTGCGATCGGCTGAATCTGAGCGAAATCCTGATTCAGCTGGGGCAGAAGGCCGCTGTCGGAGAGGGAACTTTGAGCGGGACTCTTCCCGTGACGATTTCTCCGGGAAATATCGTGTTTCATGACGGGTTTCTGAATTCCACGCCCGGAGTGACCGGGTCTCTGAAACTCTCCAACACAGAATATCTTACGGCGGGAGTCCCGGAGAACATTCCGCAGTACGCCCAGCTGAAGTTTTCCCAGGATGTCCTGAAGGATTTTTCCTACGACTGGGCCAAAATGAACCTGACCAGCAAAGGCGATGTCCTGACGCTCCAGATGAAGATCAGCGGGCGTCCGACGCGTCCTCTGCCTTATCGCTACAACGGCGGCGATCTGGTGCGGATCAGCACTCTGACGGAGTTCGCCGGAGTGCGTCTGGATATCAATTTCAATCTTCCCCTTGCAAACGTATTGAACATTATCAATAACATAAAAAAACTTTCAGGAGGCACTCTATGAACAGAAGTCTTATTGTGATGGCGTCCGCGTTTGCCGCGGCGGCTTTGACGGGATGTTTTTCCCACACGGTCGATGTGAAACCGGTGGAGGTGAAACCGGTGCACATCACCCTGGACGTGAATCTCAAGGTGGATAAGGAACTGGATACCTATTTTGATCCCGCGAAGAGTTCCGGAATTGACCCGGAAAAGAACGTTTCTCCCCGGAAGCAGGGGGAGGTCGACTATTCCCGCGATGCGATGATCCGGAGATACAAGGCGCGCAAAGAGACAATCGCCGATCTCAAGACACGCGGAATCATCGGAGAAAATTCCAATGGAATGCTTGCGTTCGTGACGACGAAAAAAGAGCAGGAATCTGTAGTCCGTGAGGAGAACCGTGATCGTCGCCAGCTCTACAAAATGATCGCCGAAAAAAACAATCAGACGCGTGAAGTTGTCGCCGCCCGTGCCGCGATCCGCTTTGCCGAACGCGCCAAAACCGGCGAGTACCTGATGCAGAACGGGGAATGGCGGAAAAAACAGTAATCCGTTTTTCTCCATATATTTTAAGAACAATGAAAATTTCCCGGATCCGGTTGCAGAATCCGGGAAAGATGTTATACTATTGCTGACAACTGAAGAAATCAAAGATGAATCAGGAGAATTGAAATGCCCTTTGATCATGGAAGCATTGCGCTTACAATATGTCCGTTATCCGCGCCGCTGCCGGATGACTTCCTGGAAAAACTTGCCGCGTCCGCCGCGGGAAAACTGGAGGATGTCAGGGAGGAACCGGAAATCGGCTGGGTCAGCGGACGTTTCCTGCTGGAAACGGAAATCGATGAATCCACCTGCATCTGCGGGGGACATCTTTACCTGAATCTGCGGAAAGCGGAACGCAAGATTCCCTCCTCTCTGCTGAATGCGATCTGCCGCCGCGACGAACTGGCGTACATGAAGGCGAACGAGACCTTCTCCGTCCCGCGCATGGAGAAAAAACGGATCAAGGAGGATGCCATAAAACGGAATCTGATGAAGATGCCTCCGATTATTTCCGGAACGCCGGTGGTGGTGGACCGGGCGGAAAATGTCATGTACATCGGGACCGGATCGCTGAATCAGGTGGACCAGATCATCAGCGCGTTTGCCAGTCAGCTTGGAGTCGAGCCGGTGCCTGTCAATGTCGGCGAACTGATGCTGAAGCTGTTCAAGGAGGATTCTTCTGCTCTGCCGAATCTGGTCTTTACATCCACAGCTTCCGCGGCGGAGATGGATTTGACGCCGGGACGCGATTTCCTGACCTGGCTCTGGTATTTTTCCGAGCTCAATGCGGGAGAGCTTCAGATCGGCGATCTTGGAACATTCCAGCTGGGAATCGAGGGGCCCCTCACGTTTGCGTTTTCCGCGGAGGCGAATGGCGCCGAAGAAAGCGTGGTGAAGAAGGGATGTCCCCAGATTTCCGCCGAGGCAAAAGCTGCGCTGGCGGTCGGGAAAAAACTGAAAAAGGCGAAAATCCTCCTTGCGCGCGATCAGGATGTCTGGTCCTTTACATTCGATGCGGATAAGTTCAATTTCACAGGACTGACTCTGCCGGAAGGCGAAGAGATGGATCGCGACAGTTTCTTTGCCGAACGGGTCGAATATCTCCATATTTTCCATCAGGCAATCGAAGCGTATTTCCGGAAATATGTGGAGTGTGTCACGGGCAAGACGCACGGAGAAGTGGAAAAAGATATCAAGAAATGGGCGGAGGACCGGGAGTCGTTCTAAGCGTTTCCGCAGGGCTTGCGGGAGAATGTGACTCCTGTGCGCCCGCGGAGTGCGGAGAAACCGCGGAAAAGCGAATTTTCAACCAAAGGAGGCCAACATGTCGGAACTTTTCAACAACGGGGCGGCGCTTCTCAGAATTTATACGGCGGAAAAGGATCAGGTGAACGGAATTCCCCTGTATGAGTGGCTGGTGCAGAAAGCGGTGGCGGAGGGACTGTCCGGGGCGACCGTTCTTCGCGGAATCGGCGGTTTCTGTTCCAGCAATCCGGTTCTTGCACCGGAATTCCGGGGTTTTCAGATCAACCAGCCAGTCCTTGTGGAAATCGTTGATTCGGAAAAGGATCTGGAACAGTTCATCCTGAAAATCGACAACCTCATTCCGCGCGGCCTGATGACTTTGCAGCCGGTTCAGACGCGCTTCTACGGAAAGCGTTGAGCATGTCTTCCCGGAACGGCGGCTCTCTGCCGCGGAAGAGTTCCCGGAACAAGCTTCTGCCTGTCGTGAAACTCTGTTTGAAGCTGGGAATTGCTGCGGTCCTGATTGCATGGGTGATCGGTGAGGACGGGCGTGCGGTGCTGGAGTCAATCCGCCGGATGAATCCGCTGTGGGTGGTGCTCTGTTTTCTCGCTCTGCTGGCTCAGATGGCGGGAACGGCGATCCGCTGGAAATTCCTGATTGCGGAAGACTTGCATGTTTCCTTTTACAAGGCCTTCCGTTTGACGGCCATCGGGCTGTTCGCCAATATTTTCATCCCCGCGGGAGCTGTTGGAGGGGATGTGGTCAAGGCAACTCTTCTGGCGGCGAAAGCCGGGAAGGGCAAACGTGTCGAAGCGACGATTTCCATTCTGGTCGACCGCATTGTCGGCATGGCCGGGTTGTTCCTGCTTACTCTGGTGCTGTTCCTGGTTTTTCTGCGCCGGATTCTGGAACTGCCGCCCGCCGCGGGCTTTCTGGTGTTTGCCCTGACTCTGATGTGCATCGTCGGACTGCTGGTTACGGTTGTCCTTTTTTTCCAGGATTTCATTTTCCGCTGGAGTATTGCCGCAAAGCTGCTGGCATTTGCCGACCGCTGGATGCGCGGAGTTCCCGGCAGTGTTGTCCGTGCGGTCTCCGCGTACCGTTCCCGCTGGAGAACGCTGTTCTGGACTGCATTTTTTTCCACTTTTCTTCTGCATCCCCTTCTGATGCTGGCAATGTTTTTCCCTCTCTACGGAGAACTGCATGTCCTGCCGGAAATCGGAACGACGATGACGGCTGTCGCCTATGGCAGTGTCGCCGCGGCGATCCCTCTGACTCCGGGCGGAGTCGGGACCCGTGACGCTGTCATCAAAACCCTTCTTCCCTTCTGGGGCGTGACGGAAAGTTCAGCCGCAGCCGCAATGATTCTTTACACTTCCATGCTTCTGCTGATCAATTTCCTCTCCGGAATCGCCTTTTTCCTGCCGGATGAATGGAGTTGCAAAGAGAAAAACATTTCCCGCTCCGCTGGAACGGAGAGCACTTAGCTTTGCGCATAAAGCCGGAAACGCGGCTGCCGGTCTTCCCATTCCCGCTTTTCTATGCCTCCCGGGCATTTTTGTCTATAGAAAATAAGTATTTGTTCTTTCAGGAACTCCCATTATAATGAAAACAGAGAGAGGGCCGGTGTTCCTCTGCTGGAATCGCTGCCGCGGGACGGCACGTATTTCCGGCGGGGCGGACTCCTGTTCGGAAGAGAGTTCGAAACAGAAAAATACATTTTAGGAGGTTCCTTGATGGACAGACGGGAATTTTTGAAGAGCATTCTGGCTCTTGCCGCGTTTACTCCTGTGGCAGGGCTTCTTGCAAAAGCCGCCGGAACAGGAAAAAAACTGTCGCCGGCAACGGTGTATTTCACTTCGAAACTGTCGCCTGAAAGTGTAATCCGGATGTACCGGGCGCTTGGACTTTCCCTGCCGGGAAAGGTGGCGGTGAAAGTCCATTCCGGGGAAAAGGGGAATCAGAATTATCTGCGTCCGGAGTTTCTGCGGCCCATGGTCGAAGCGGTCAAAGGGACCGTGGTGGAGTGCAATACGGCTTATGAAGGAGCCAGAAACTCCACGGAAAAACACAGAAAACTCATCGCCGAGCATGGTTGGACCAGGTTTTTCAAGGTCGATCTGATGGATGCGGAAGGTCCGGATCTGGTTCTTCCCGTTTCCGGAGGAAGAATCCTGAAACGGAATTATGTCGGAAAGAACTTGGCGAACTATAATTCGATGCTGGTGCTTTCGCATTTCAAGGGGCATCCGGTTGCCGGTTACGGCGGAGCGCTGAAACAGCTTTCCATTGGATGCGCGTCCATCCGGGGCAAAGCTCTGATTCATTCCGGCGGGGTCTCCGGCGATCAGGTGGAGTGCTGGAAGCACATGGCCGCTTCCGATGTCTTCGGCGACGCCATGGCGGAAGCTGCCGGAACGATCATGGAGTATTTCAAGGGCAGAATTGCATTTGTCAACATGGTCTGCAACCTCTCCGTCGACTGCGACTGCTGTGCCGTTGCGGAAAATCCCTGCATGAAGGACATCGGAATTCTCTCTTCGACCGATCCCGTTGCGCTGGATCAGGCCTGTATGGATCTGATCCGCCAGTCCCGGGATCCCGGTCGCGATCATTTTCTGGAGCGCGTCACGACTCGTGGAGGAACCCGAGTCATTGATACCGCTGCAAAACTGGGGGTTGGAACGAAACAATATAAACTGGTTCGTCTCGGTTCCTGACAGTATTTCCGTTCTGCAAAGAGGATCTGTTAGCGTATGATCCGTTCTGTTGCGCCTTGCCGTCTTCGGCGGCAGGGTATTTTTTTTTGAAGAGAGAAGGTCTGCGGAAAAGCGGAGAAAAATAAAAAAAAATTGATTCCAGACATTTCCCCCCTCTTGACAATATTATAGTTTTATAGTATAATTAAAGTTGTGCAATAAGTTGTATGATAAAATAAAAAAGCGAGTGTGAAATGGGGCGGCATAAGAATACGGACGGAACCTTTGTGCCAGTCGGTTTGAAAATCCGTTTTGAAATAGTCAACAGGCTGTATCAGACACCGGGGAGGTCAGTCAAAATTCCTTCTGCGCGGGAACTGGCGGCGCGTTTTCATTTGTCTCCCTCGACAGTGACGCTGGAACTTCAGAAGCTGGTGCGCGAAGGATATCTGATCGGCAAACGCGGCTCCGGAACCTATACGAATCCGGACAAGGTCCACTTTATTCCCGGAGCGATCAGCCGGAAAGTGGTCGGCATTCTGGTCGCCGATGGAAAACTGCTGGTCTATGATGCGATTGACTGGGCGGTGCAGGGGTGGTGCGGAATGGCTCTTTCTCCGGATGTCGCCCGTCCCCGTTTCGTAACCTTGCTGACCGCTTCCGAAAAGAATATGCAGGAAGAACTGATCTCCCAAAATCTCTCCGGTCTGGTCTGGATCCACCCGCACTGGGATTATTACGGGGTCATCCGGAAACTTCAGAAAAACGGTTTACCCACGGTCGCTGTAAAATGCAATGAACCGGACATCCCCTCAATTGACTATTCATTTTTTGAGAGCGGCAGTAAAATTGCGAAAATCGCGGCTCAGGAAAAGCGCCGCCTGATCTTTTATGCACCGACAAATAAAGATATCTGGACCCTTCAACGGGTCGCCGGAATAGAAGATTATATTGCGCATCATCCGGAAGCAGATATGAAGTTAGAAGTTTTCTCTTCGGTTCAGAACTGCACGGAAGAGGTGGAAAAAAAATTCGCCGCCGGCGAAATTCCCGATGTGTTCTATTGCAATGGCGAATATGTTTTCGCCATGCTGGAACTGGCAAAAAAATACCGGATCGATATCATCGACCGCTGTCGTCTTTTCGCGGAAGAACAGCATATCATCAAATCCGGAAAATTTCATGGCTATGCTCTTCGCTACCCGTTCCAGAAAATCGGTGAGAAAGCCGCTGAGATGATGGAAATCCTGCTGGAAAACCCTTCTGCCCGTTTTCCGGTTTATTCTGTGCCGACAGAACTCCTTTTCATCAACGGGAAGGAGCCCTTGTAATGGCCCTGTGTAAAGATAGATCAAATTATAAGTTGTAATATAAGAAATAAGGAGAATGAGAATGAAGAAAAAATTCGGACTGGTGCTCTTTTTGCTGCTGACCGCCGGACTGCTTTGCGCAGAACAGATCCCGCTTACAACGGAATCCGCTCTGAAATCATGGACAAAAACGATTCAAGGCGTCACACTGGAGAACGGTTACGTCAAAATTGAACCGACTGCTGAGGATCTCGTCAAGGGGAAAGGTCTTTTGGGAATCTGGAAATCGGTCATTCTCAAAAAATATGCCGGGAAAAATGTGATTCTTTCCGCGGAACTGATGCTGAAGAATGTCTTTGCCCTGCCGAACGTGAAATACAGCGGCACCAAGTTCATGATCCATTTTCGGAAAGATGGAAAAGTGATCTACCGGGGAGCTGCGGACCGACTGGGAAGCGCTCCATGGAAAACATACGACTTCCGTTTCACTGTTCCCGCAGACGGCAGATTCATCATTTCCCTGGGAATGCAGGCAAAAGGTATGATCTGCGTGCGGGACCTGAGAATTCGCCCGGCGGAAGTTTTTGCCGATTTTTCCTCCTCCGCCAATATGGGATTCGCCGATCAGAAGGAGAAGGACGGCAAGGGCGGATGGTCCGATCAGGGACCGGACAACGATGCTTCCGGGTTCGATTTCCGGAAAGATGCCTATGCCAATGTTCCTTTCAAAGTGATGGATCCGGCGAAAAACAACGGAAAATCCGTCCTCACGTTCGGATCAATCAATTTCCCGAAAGGGTTGAAAAAAGTTCGGATTCCGGTTTCCGCCGACGAGATGAAAATGCTTTACCTGCTCCATACCGCCTGCTGGGCGGCGGACAAAGGCGAAGCCGGAACCATTACGTTGAAGGGGAGCAAAGGGGAACAGAGAATTCCGGTCCGCTTCAAGGTCGATCTCGGCGACCAGTGGAATCCGACCGGACTTAAAAACGGACTTGTCGGAGCAGTCTGGAACAACCGGACCGGCGGGAGCAACGGACTGTATGTCAGCCGGTTCCCGGTCAAAGCGGATCTCGGAACGATCCGGGAGATTCTGCTGGAGGGCGGATCGACCGGCGCAGTCTGGATCGTTGCCGGAATCACGCTTTCCGGAACCGATTTTCCGCGACCGAAAACCGAAAAGTTCATGGTCCGGGCGGGGGATCGCTTCCGTGCGCTGAAACGTCCGCCGACTCCGCAGATTCTTCCCGGTTCCGCACTGGATTTCTCGGAACTCAATACGGGAAAAATTGAACGGATCATCATCAACCGCCACGGAAGGCTAGCCAAAGAAAGCACCCCGGAAGAACCGTTCCGCTTCTTCGCCGTGCAGATCGGTACCGGAACAAAAGACCATTATGTCTTTCAGGACGACGGCAAAAGAAAGCTCAACGCGCGGGCTTTCTGGAAAAACAAGGAACAGATTTCCGCTCTGGTTCAGGAAGTCCGGCGACACGGCTGCAACATGATCCGTCTGCATGATATGGATATGGTTACCGTGACAGACGGTGTAGCGACCTTGAATCCCGAAAAAATCGATCTCTGGGACTGGTGCGTCGCCGAATGTAAAAAGAACGGAATTTACATTCAGATCGATACCATGCATGCACAGGGTTTTTCCAAATTCAGCCAGTGGTCCCGTCAAGGGATGGAACGCAATGCCAAATTCCAGCTGCTCTTCAGCAAAGCAATGCGCGAAGAATACCGGACCGGCGTGAAGGCGTTTCTGGAACATGTCAATCCCTATACGAAAACTTCCATGCGCGATGATCCCGTTCTCGCTGTTCTGAATTACTGCAACGAACAGGAGTTCGCCTTTATCACCACCCGCTATCCGTGGGATGCCGCTCTGCCGGAATGGCGCAAGTTCATCGGCGATCCGAATGCCCCGATGTTCACCCGGAAAGAGTGGAACACCAAAAACGAAAAAGGAAAAAAGATCAATGCGTTCATTACTATGAAATGGCGCGAAATGCTCGCATGGTACCGGAAGACGATCCATCAGGAGATCGGGTACAAAGGTCTTGCGAATCTCTGGGAAATGACCGGTTCCATGCATTACAACATTCTCCGAAACGATCTGGATTATGTGATGATGCACGCGTATCATGCCCATGCGCTCGACAGTGCGATACAGTCGCAGGGAAGCGATATCGGCGGAGGTCTGAAACAGCTCCGGACCCTGCTTGATGCCCGTATTGCCGGACGTCCCTTCCTTGTGAACGAATACGCCTCCGTCTACTGGAACCGCTATCGCTACGAGGAACCGTTCGCGGTCAGCGCCTATGCCTCGTTCCAGGGATTCGACATGCTTCTCCGTCACGGTTCACCGATTCATGTTCTGGATGGAGAACGCATTTTTCCGTGGGTAATGTTTCATGATCCGGTCTGCAAGGCGTCGCTGGCGCAGACCGCTCTGCTGTACGGTCGCGGCGATGTGAAGGAAGCGGAGCGCGGCGTTCGTCTGACCTTCTCCGAAAAGGCGGTTTCCGACAACATGATCTGGAGCGATGCCCTGAACTCCATGCAGTCGCGTCTCGCCCTGATTGCGAAGTTCGGACTGGAGCAGACCGATCCGGCTTCCACGCTCCGGCCTCCGGCTCCGGCAGATGATCTCCGCATTCCGTTGCTCGGGGGCGCGCAGGTCATCGAAAACACGCAGGGATTTGCGTCCTCGCTGGAATCGGGAGCGGGAAACTTCAGTCTCGCCGATCAGATCGGGATGCTCCGCAAAAAGGGAATCATCGACCACACAAACCGGAGCGACGGAGCGTATGTGTTTGAGTCTTCCACAAAAGAACTCTATACCGATACCGAACACAACTTTATGACCGTAAACACTCCCCGTTTTCAGGGTGTCTGCGGAGAAGAGAAGGCGAAGGCCGCTCTCCGGGATGTCTCCATTGAACTTCTGAAAACAAGAGGCATCGTCAGCGTGGCATCGCTCCGGAAGGAGAAGCCGATCGCCGATTCCGACCGTCTGCTCCTGGTCTATGCGACAAATGCGCTCTCCAATAAAATGACCTTCGAAGATGAATCCATGAGGAAGATTCGTTATTACGGAGAGAACCCGACTATGATCGAAACCGGCCGATTCCGTGTGGAAATCCGGAATAAAAATGCGGAAAAACTGAAGCTCTATCCGCTGATGATGAACGGAAAACGCTGTACGCCCGTCAAACCGCTTTCCGTCAGAAACGGTACCTTCATCGCGGAAGTCGAGACCGCAAAGCTTCCGGATGGTCCGGCACTCTTCTTTGAACTGGCAGAATAATCATAACAGGAAAGGATATCCAAAATGAAAAACAATCAAAACTGTCACATTCCGCCATTTCTTCCCCTTTCCCATGCGTGGAAGATTCCTTTCACTCTCATAGAGTTGCTCGTGACGATTGCGATCATTGCACTCCTAGCCGCGATTCTGCTTCCCGCACTGAATGCCGCAAGAGAAAAAGCAAATAAAATTTCCTGCACCAGCAATCTCCGTCAGGTCGGCTATGCCATGATGGGCTATATCGGAGATAATGATGATTTTTATCCCCGAGCCCGCGCTTCCGACGATAGCTCTTATGTCTGCTGGCCGAAACACTTCATTTACAATGCAAAATATATCAACTATAAAGCCTTGCTCTGTCCCGTTGCCAAGAATGCAATGGGCAGCTACTATTCCGGACAATGGGAACAGGGACACATTTATCCGCTTAACACAATTGAAAGCTGGCAGTATGCCAATTATGCCATCAATTACCGGGAATTCGGTGATGATGCGAATGCGGCGAATGCCGCGAAAACCAGAGCAAGCGAAGTTAAACGACCGGCAAGTTTCATTGTAGCCACGGAAAGTGGAAATGGGAACTTTGATTCCATAGCCCGGCCGTTTATGAGAGTGGATAACTATTCAAACTGGGGATACTGCACCGTATATCCGCGTCACCAGAAGGATGTGAATGTTCTCTGGGGCGACGGACACTGTACTACCATTGTCGGCTACGGGCTTACGACAGAAGAAGTCGCCAAGAACTTTCTGAGTGCCAACGGTCCTCTCAAAGGAGCCAATTACGACAATAACAGCTGGACTTGGGATGGGAAAAAACGCTCCTGGGGTTCCTGGAATCGGCCATGATCCGTTTTCTCCTCCGGCGGAAAGGGGAAAAGAAGTTTTTTCCCTTTCCTCTTGACAATCTCCAAAAAAGGGATATTGTCCTTTCAAATCAAAACAACCGGGGGAATGACCGTGAAAAAAAATCTGCTCTTGTGTCTCACGTTCGGACTGCTGCTGACGGCGGTTTCGGTCTTCGCGGCGGATCAGCCGTTTGAATGGTCGTGGAAACTGGCGGACAACCGTCTGGAGATTGTCCTTTCCTCTCCGAAGGATGCGTATGTGTACGAGAACATGACGGAAGTCAAGCTGGAGCACGCCGGAAAAACGCTTCCAGCTGAAACGGTCCCCCGCTCC
>CALXMJ010000453.1 GCA_944389445.1 uncultured Victivallales bacterium
TGGGGAATTGTGCCGAGCCCGCTTCTGCCGTTCAGGATTGTTGAGAATTCCCGTCTGGCGGGCACAAATCCGGATGGCACCCCGCGTTACGATCATTACTGGATGATTCATCCCGACGACATCCAGAAGTTCTACGACACATATCATGAAAAGCTCAAAGCACAGGGGGTCGATCTTCTCAAAGTGGACAATCAGGGAGCGCTCGGCGCCCATTTCTGTCTTGGCAAGCTCGGACGCGGCACCACGGTCGGAACCTATCTGACTGCGCTTCAGAACTCCTCGACCGCCCGGTTCGGCAATGCACTGATCCACTGCATGTCGAACGGATCGGATATCTTCTTCCACATGAAGCACTCGAACCTCTGGCGCAATTCCGACGATTATTTTCCGAAACGCGGACTTTCAGCCCAGCACCATCATCTTCATGCCAATGCCAAGAACGCCTATCTTGCCTCGACCTTCTGCTGGCCGGATTACGACATGTTCCAGAGCTATAATCTCGGCGCGGAATTCCATGCGCCGAGCCGGGCGCTGAGCGGAGGGCCTGTTTATGTCTGCGACGTTCCCGGGAAACAGAACTTCGAACTGATCCGCCGCTTCTGCGACCAGAGCGGAACGCTTCTGCGCCCCGACCGTCCCGCCCTCCCCTCGGAGGACTGCCTTCTTGTCGATGTCCAGCACGATCATCTTCCCCTCAAACTGACCAACCGGAGCGGAGAATGCGGACTTCTCGGCGTCTTCAACTGCTGCGACACGGAACCGGACCGCTTTCACGCGTTCTACTCCCCGGCCGACATCCATGATCTGAAAGGACGCACCTTCGCCGCATACAGTTTCCGCAATCACTCTGTGAAACTCATGCAGCGCGGCGAGAGCGCCTCCGTTGAACTGGGATCGGAAGAATGCGACATCATCACATTCGCGCCGCTGAAAAATGGAACCGCAGCCATCGGAGCACTTGACAAGTATCTTCCTCCGGCAATCTTCGAAAAAGTTGTGCATTCCCGGAACAAGCTGGCCTGCAAGGTCAGAACGGGTGGAAAAATCGGCTTTTACTGCGAGCATCCGCCGAAAAAGGTCCTGCTGGACGGAAAACCACTCAGGCATACCGGGAACGGTCCTCTGATCGTCCTGGAATTTGATTCGCCTGTCCCGGCGGCGCTGGAACTGTTCTTCTGAACGGCACTGGAGGAGCGGAGCACTCCATGACTCTGAAACAAATCGCGGCGGAACTCGGCATCTCCTACTCGACGGTCAGCCGGGTAATCAACGGATACGAACGGAATTTTTCCGTCAAGCCGGAGCTTCGCGCACGCATTATGGAGAAGATCAGGGAAACGCAGTTTTCACCCGATCCGCTCTACCGCAGTCTGCGGAAAAAAAACAACCGGCAGATCTCCTTTATTTTTCCGTTTTCCATCCGGGAACTGGAAGGGACTGTCGTCGGCGACGCGGTTTATTATCTGGAGGAAATGCTGAGCAGAAACCGTTTTCAGTTTCACTATCTGTTCAATTCACGGGAAGCAGAAGCGATCTACCGTCTGCCGCCGTGGAAAGCCGCGGGATTCATCGTCCCGGATGTGCGTGCTCCGGAACAGGTCGGAGAACTGGAAAAATCGGATGTTCCCTATGTTGTCCTGAACGGAGTCTGCGGCGGAAAAGGCACCGCCGTCATGACGGACGACCGCTGGAACATGACTCGCGCCCTGGATCATCTTTTCTCGCTGGGCCATACACGGATCGGATATCTGAACTGCAACCGGATCAGTTCGCCTCCGGAACTCCGGCCGCATTCCAGCATCACAGACCGCCGGAATGCATACCTGGAATACTGCTCTCTTCACCGGATGGAGCCTCTGAACGGATACGACGACCGCAAAAGCACGACAGAAGAAAATCTCCGCAGACTGCTGAAACAGAACGCAAGCGCCGTCATCGCCTACGATCTGCCGATTGCGATTGAAACGATCCATGCCCTCTGGAAACTTCGAATCCGCATTCCGGACGAGGTATCCGTTCTCTGCTTCAACAATCATCGCTTTGCGGAATACACGGTGCCCCCGCTTACGACGCTGGAAATCCCGGCGAAGGAAATGGGGGAAGCCGCCGCGGACATCATCATGAAACGGCATATTGATCCGGAATACGCACGAGGGGAAACCGTCTGTTTCAAAGGGAAGCTGATAGTCCGCCAGTCGACCGGGCCTTACAGGAAATAGTCCTCCAGATATTTTCCGCTGTCGGAATGTTTGCGGAGTTTCTCCAGAGTTTTCAGTTCGAGCTGGCGAATGCGCTCGCGGGTGACGTTGAAAATCGCGCTGACCTCTGTCAATGTCTTGCAGGGACCGCCATCAAGGCCGTAACGCATGGTGATGACCTGTTTTTCCCGTTCCGAAAGCAGATTGATCGCCTCGGCGAGACGCTCCTTCATCATTTTGCGGGCAAGGGTTTTCATCGGATCGTCCGACTCCTTGTCGCTGAGGAAATTCTCAATCGTCGCCTCGGAATCCTCGGTGGTGGGAGCCTGAAGCGAAATGCACTGGAGCGACATTTTCTTGATGGCGCTGACCCGTTCCTTCGGCATTTCAAGAATCTGCGCCAGTTCTTCGATCGAAGGTTCCGTGCCGTTCAGCTGAATGAAGTTCTTTTCCGCGATGTTCATTTTCCGGATCGTCGCCAGCATGTGAATCGGCAGACGGATCACCCGGGACTGCGCCGAAAGAGCCCGCGCCACCGCCTGCCGCACCCACCACGAAGCATAGGTGCAGAAACGATGCCCCAGTTTGTAGTCGAACTTTTCAAGCGCCTTCATCAAGCCGAGATTTCCCTCCTGAATCAGATCGCCGAAGGGGAGCCCCTTGTGCTGGTAGTGCTTCGCGATATTGATGACAAGACGCAGATTGGTCTCCAGCATTTTGAGCTTCCACTTGTCCAGTTCGACCCGGAGTTCATCATTTCTGCGCGTATGGCGGATGAATTCATCAATATTCATCAGCATGATGCGTTCCAGTTCGGCACCGGAAATTCTGCCGGAGTTGTAATTGTCGAGATAACGCTTTGCCACGTCATTCCATTCCAGCAGTTTCTCCAGAACGGCAGGATGCCTGCATAGAATGGCGAAGCCTTCTTTCCGCAGTTCGTCGATCCGGGAGAATGGGGCATGGGATTCGTAGGCGGCTTTCAGCTTGTTGAAAGCGGAAGCAATTGCAGCGGCCCACTCTTTCCGCTTCGCGGGATTGATCGTCATGGGATTGCCCTCCGCAGAAGCCATCGGGAAGACATCCGCGATATCCGCCTCCGGATCGTTCAGCAGCTTGATGTGTTCGCCATATACAAACGCAAAGACATAGACGGAATCACGCAGGCGGCAGACATTTTCATCAATCTGCATCCAGAGTGCGAGTTCTTCCTCGGAAGAGAGCTGCTGCATCTCCCCCATTTCCCGGAAATAACTGCGGAGGGCGTCCTGCTCCTCTTCCTGTGAAGCGCTCTTCTTGTCGACGACCTTGACTCCGCCGTCTTCATACGGAATGGCATCGAAACATTCGCGTATGGAGAGGACTTCCCGTTTTTTCATGGGAGCATCCATTCGCAAATTTTTTTTTTCCTGTCGAGCCATGAATCCCTCTCCAAAGAATCCGGTTATCTGTTATACATTAGACGCTTCCGGGCGTTTTTTCAAGCGGAACGGTCAAATTAACAGACCCCGAAAGCTTGATTTTGTTCCGTAAATGCAGGAAAACGACCGAGAGAGTTTTCTCCATCCGGAACGGGACATTCCCTATCTCCGTCCGGCGGCAAAACGGTCATACTCCTTGAATGCGAAGACATCCGTCATTCCGGCGATATAGTCCGCGATCACCCGGGGGAGACCGTCGACGCCGATCCGCGCCTGCGCCTTTTTCCCGAGCAGTTCCGGGTGCTCCCGATAAGTGTTGAACAGAAGTGTCATCTTCTCCAGCGACCCTTCGTTCAGCTTGTTGATCTCCGGATGAAAATAAAGATTGTGATACAGGAAATCGCGCAGTTCGAGAGTCAGCGGCTCGAAATCCGGGCTGAACGAGATCAGTTTTGTTCCGTGATTCCGGGCGGCGGCGGAAGACTCCGGAGCAGCGGCGACCAGCAGCGAATTGGAATAACGGATGGCATTCCCCACCATCATGTCAATCAGACAGCGGATTGTATACGCCGCATAGCGTTCGTCCTTGTTCAGCAGTCCGGCGGCACGCGCTTTCTCGGAAGCAAGACGCCAGATTTCAAGCTCTTCAAGCATGTCAACGGTAATGAGTCCGGAATCAAGGCCGTCATCGGCGTCGTGCCCGTAATAGGTCAGATCGTCCGCGAGGTCCGCCACCTGCGCCTCCAGCGAAGGGTGAGGCGGAAGACGCTTCCCGTCCAGCTCGGGAGTCTCGTCACGGTGCTTGATGAGTCCGGCGCGCACCTCCCAGGAAAGATTCAGCCCGTCGTAGTCCGGATACTTGATCTCAAGGCAGTCGACGATGCGGAGCGCCTGAAGATTGTGATCGAATCTTCCGTTTTTCGTCATGATTTTCTGCAAAGCGCGCTCGCCCGCATGCCCGAACGGAGTGTGACCGATATCGTGCGCAAGGGAAATCGTCTCGGCGAGATCCTCGTTCAGACGGAGGGAACGGGCAATGGTTCTCGCGATTGCCGCGACTTCGATCGTATGCGTCAGCCGGGTACGGAGATGGTCGCCGGAACCGCTCAGGAAGACCTGTGTTTTATATTCGAGGCGCCGGAAGGCGCGGCTGTGCAGAACGCGGTCGCGGTCGCGCTGGAAATCGGTGCGGAACGGATGGCTGATTTCCGGCCAGCGCCGTCCCGCGGAATCGTTATTTTTTACAGCGAAGGGAGCCAGATCGGTCTCCTCCCCTTCGCATTGAACAGAAAGATCCCGAATCATGAAGCTCACCCGTTCACAAGTTCCGGCAGGTAACGCCCGACGAGCCGGAACATCTCTTCATCGCTGATGGTCGTGGTTCTTCCTTTTGCGTATTCGCCGTCGATCCAGTCGCGAATTTCCATGATTCCGGGATTGTCTTTGCGGATATTCGCTCCGGCGGGGATGTTCTCCTGAATCCAGTAGGCGATTCCCGCCAGTCCGGAAGTGTTCGAAACCGCGACGCGGCAGGGGCGCCCGAGGAATTTCTCGGTATCGAAAATATTGTAAATCTCCTCGTTTTTCGTGAGGCCGTCCGCATGGATTCCGGCGCGGGTGGTATTGAAATCCGCTCCGACGAACGGATAGTTCGCGGGAATGTTGTACTTGATCTTCGAACGGAAGAAGTCAGCCATTTCAGTAATCGCGGTGGTGTCGATGCCGTCGTTGATGCCGGTAAGCCCCATCCATTCGAAGACGAGTCCTTCGATCGGCGGATTTCCGGTCCGCTCCCCGAATCCGAGGAAGGTTCCGTTCGCGGCGGAACACCCGTAGATCCACGCACAGACTGCATTGGCAAGCACCTTGTGGAAATCGTTATGTCCATGCCATTCAAGCAGTTTCGACGGGGTATCGGTCTCCGTCAGGATTTTATTCAGAAGTGCGGGAATGCCGCGGGGCGCGGGCACGTTCGGGAACGGAAGGCCGTATCCCATTGTGTCGCAGAGACGGAACTTCACCTTCAGCGGACTGTCCGCACAGAGCTCGTTGAGTTCGTTGATCATGGGGATCACGAAGCCGTCGATGTCGGCGCGGGTGGCGTCCTCCAGATGGCAGCGCGGGGCGACGCCGTTTTCCAGGGCGGCCTCGACGATCTCCTTATAGGTATCCAGAGCCTGGCGGCGCGTTTTCCGCAGTTTCAGGAAAATATGATAATCGGAGCAGGAGGTCAGGATTCCCGTTTCACGGAGCCCCATCCGCTTGACCAGTTCGAAATCTTTTTTCACGGCGCGAATCCAGGCCGTGATCTGCGGGAATTCGTAACCGAGCTCCTGACAGGCTTCGACCGCCTTGCGGTCCTGTTCTCCGTAGAGGAAAAATTCGCTCTGGCGGATGAGCCCGTGCCGTCCGCCGATCCGGTGCATGAACTTGAAAATCTCCACGATCTCGCCGACGGAGTAAGGAGGACGCGCCTGCTGTCCGTCGCGGAATGTCGTATCGGTGATCCAGAAATCCTCAGGCAAACGGGGTTCAACCGTCTTTTCAGTCAGCTTGAACGCGGGAATTCTGTCGTAGGAAAAGGTATCCCGGAACAGATTCGGTTCAGCCACGTTTTTCAATGTCTTTTTCATAGCAAAAACTCCTTGCCTTCCGCAGTCGGCAGACTGCTGAATCAGAAATATAAATCCGCAAAAGATTTTTGCAAGATTGAAATTGCTGAAAATCAAGGAAAATTACACCCGTTCCAGCGAAAGGTTTTCCAATCCGGGGTTCCGGAAAACGCTTGCATTTTCCCATGGGTCATGATACATTGATTTCCGGAATCTTACCAGGAGGAGAAATTATGATCGACCGGCTCTATGAACTTCTGCAAAACTCCAGGCTGTGCACCGTTTTCACCGGTGCGGGAATCTCGACACTCTCCGGCATTCCCGATTTCCGCAGTGCAAACGGCATCTACAGCAAAAAATTCCACGGCATGGATGTGGAGGAGCTCCTTTCCATCGACTGCTTCGTCCAAAACCCGGAACTGTTCTACGACTGGGCGAAACCGTTCCTCTATGAACTCGACAAATATGAACCGAATGTGGTCCACCGGGTCATTGCGGAACTCGAAAAGCGGGACATCGTCAAAATGACCTACACCCAGAATATCGACCTGCTGCACGAACGGGCCGGCAGCAAAAAACTCGGAGAACTCCACGGAAGCCCCGCCATCCACTCCTGCATGAACTGCGGCAAACAGTTCGACTACCCCTTTATCGCATCCGTCGTCCTCTCCGGAAAAGTGCCTCGCTGCGGCAAATGCGGAGGACTCATCAAACCGCACATCGTGTTCTACGGAGAAGCTCTCGACTCCAACCTTCTCTTCTCCGCGGAACGGATGCTCCGGCAGACGGACCTGATGCTGGTTCTCGGAAGCAGTCTCACCGTGGAACCCGCGGCAAGCCTGCCGCGCATCGTTCTGCAAAACGGAGGGAAAATTGTCATCGTCAACCGCCAGCCGACCTCTCTCGACCGGTATGCGGAACAGCCGCACCCCCAATCACC
>CALXMJ010000454.1 GCA_944389445.1 uncultured Victivallales bacterium
CGTCGATCCGGTCGGAGTATCCGGCCTCGCGCATCGCCATCCGGAAGCCGTTCAGACGGTTCTGCTGGGTCGAATGATTCGGAACCGCCCCCAGATAATATACCGGACGCGAAAAACGGGTAATCAGAGTCGACGCCGCCAGACAGACCCCTCCGGAGTTGTCCACCTCAACAGAATGCAATTTCATTCCCTCCAGCGGACGATCAAGGCAGACGATCGGGAATTTCCGCTCCAGCAGTCTGCAAATCGCATTGCGGTAAGCCTCCGTTTCATACGGAAGCACGATCAAGCCGTCAATCCCGAGCTCTCCCGCATGGTTCAATAGATCAATGATCTCGTCATGCCCCTGTTCACTTGTAAAGAATTGAAGATCACAGCCGTGTTCGCGACAGAATTCCCTGGTGCCCTCGCTGGTTCCCACGACAAATCCGTCCGGTACGCCTGCGTAGACAAAAGCAAGGGAAAACGGACGGTCGGAATCCGGAACCGTCTCTGTCAACTCCTCCTCCGCGGAACATGGCTCGATAATCCGAGCCGTTTTATTGGGCTCCTTGAGCAGAGCCCCATTGGAAATCAATATGGATATCACACGGCGGATTGTTGTCCGGGAAGCTCCATAAAAGTGTCCGAGCTCCTGCTCGCTCGGAAGATGTTCCCGGTCCCGAAAACAGCCGGACTGAATGTCATGAAGCATCTTCTCGGATAATCTCAGCGCCTTGCTCTGATATATGCCATCCATCATCAACGCATCCTGCCTGCTTTCTTGCATTGTCTGTTTTATTTCTTACATAATTATAGACGAAACAGGTGTTTTTGTCAAGAGTCTTTCTTAAAAAACAAACAAAATTTCATACACAAAAGTAAAATTCATACAATCTATAAATAAAAGAGAAGCGGATTGCTTTTTCCCATACCGCCATCGGCTTTCGTGTTTTTACGAAGAAATCTTGCACCAGGACTTGAAAATACCGGAAAGAAAGTCTAAATTTTTCTTCACGATTTCAGGGAGATTCGGCAAATGCAGTCGGCAAAATTCGGAATAGTCCTTCGTGTCAGGGACCTGACAAAATGCAGAGCGTTTTACCGCGATGTCCTTGATCTCGGCAATCCGGTGATCGACAGCAACTTTCAGTGCGTATTTGCAATCGGCGGCAATTCGAGTCTCTGCCTCCAGATGGAAAACTCCGCGGAACCTCTGCCGCACGGAACAGGCAGAATGACACTGGTCCTGATTCCCGAGGATGCGGAAAGTATCGCGGAACGTCTGGAAACCGGCGGGTGGACCGTACAGAAACAGACGGCAGGAACTCCCGGCTCCGGAGTGCTCGAATGCCGGGACCCGGAAGAAAATCTCTTTTATATCCAATACCCTTAATTTCTCAAGCTACGGAACAGAACATGGCATATCAAGTCATTGCAAGAAAATGGAGACCGCAGAAATTCTCCGATATGGTTGGACAGGAACACATCGCGCAAACCCTCCGGAATGCGATCATGACCGGCCGCATTGCGCAGGCGTATCTGTTCGTCGGTCCGCGCGGAATCGGGAAAACCACCTCGGCCCGGATTTTCGCAAAAGCCCTGAACTGTAAACATCCTGTCAACGGGGAACCCTGCTGCGAATGCGATTCTTGCGTCTCCATTGCCAATGAAAGCAGCGTGGACGTCATTGAAATCGACGCCGCCACCCATACACAGGTGGAGAAAGCCCGCGAAATCTGCGAGGAGGTCCTCCACCTGCCCATCGCCTCCAAATATAAAATCTACATCATCGACGAAGTCCACATGCTCTCGAAGAGTGCGTGGAACGCTCTGCTGAAAACCATTGAGGAGCCACCCGAACATGCCAAGTTCATTTTCGCAACCACGGAAGTGAACAAGGTTCTCCCGACCGTCATCTCCCGCTGCCAGAGATTCGACCTCAAACGCATTCCGACCAACCTGATTGCGGAACGTCTCGCCCTGATTGCCAGAACGGAAGGCGTTCAAATTTCCTCTTCCGCCATCGACGTCATCGCGCGCGCCGCCGACGGAGGCATGCGCGACGCCCAGTCACTTCTGGATCAGATGATCTCCTTCTTCGGAACGGCCGACGGAAAAAACAGCAGCATCTCCGAAGCGCAGGCGCTTTCTCTGTTCGGACTCACCGCGCCCGCCGAAATGAGCGGCCTGATTCAGGCAATCCTCTGCAACGACCGGCCGGCGGTCATCACAGCGATCCATAAATTCGCATCGGCAGGAAAAAATCTGGAACTGCTCTTCGACGAAATTCTCGGCTGGCTCCGCGGCATCATGATGTGTTCCCTCCTTCCGAATCCGGAAACGGTTCTGGAGGAGTCGCCGGAAAAAATCAGCATCTATGCCGAACTTGCAAAACTGGTCCGTCCGGACAGCGTCCAGCGTCTGCTGGAACAACTTTCCTCCACCGGCTTCCTTCTCCGGGAAGCAATCAACAAGCAGATCTTCATTTAAACCCTTCTGCTCAAAGCCTTGCGGATGGCCCACGCGGTACAGGTCGACGACCTCATCGCGCGCCTGAACTATATCCGCAAAAACGGGGAACTCGGCCCGCTGGATGCGGCCCCGGCGTATGTCACACTTCCGCCGCCGCAAGTGGTCATCCGGCAGAACGTCACGGCAGCAGCTCCGGCGGGCACGCCTCCGGAACACATGTCTCCACCGCCACCGCCTCCGGCCCCCGCCGCGGAAAAAACCGAACCTGTTCAAATGAAAGAAGACACTCCTCCGCCGGAAAAAACGATTCCCGCAGAGGAACCGGAACGGGAACAGGCTCCTGTCCCCGTTCCTTCACAGAAATCCGTCATGGACTCCGGAAGAAACGAAGATCATTCAGAACATACCTCCCTCTCCGAATCCGTTTCCCCATGCCCCGTTTCCCCTTCTCAGGAAAACGGTCATGCCCCCGGAATCGGGGAATTTCCGAAAGAATCCGCCGACGAACGGCCGCATGTCCCACAGCCCCGGCCTCTTCAGAGCGGAATACAGCAGCCGCATGCCGAAGAAACTCCCGATGAGGACTCTTCCGACGAATCGGAAGATGCCGCACCGGAGGGAGACCCGGAAAGCATGATCGACATCAAGCAGATCCTCGGCAAAAGAAAAAGCGTGGAGGAGCTTATTGCCGAAGTAAAGGAAATCCCGATTGTCAACGACATTGTCCGCAGCTTCGGAGGACGCCTGGTCGATGTCCATGAAATTGCGGAAGATCCCGATCAACAACACTGACACGCGTCCTGTCTCTCCGTTTTCTGCGGCCTCCGCAAAGAATCACGGAAAAAAAAAAAGGCGATGCCACGATACATCGCCCTTTTGTTTTTCCGGGGAAATTCTGTTTCGCGCTCTCCCCGGTCGACAAGCCGTCTTTTTTCCGGGGAAAAAACGATCAGAGTTTAATCTTGATAACGACTTTTTTCACTTTTTCCGCTTTTCCGGAAGCGGGCATGATTTTGCCGTAATGTCCGTCCTCCGGATAGAAGACGGCAAAAAGCCCGGGGACGAGTTCCAGTTTGGAAACACCTTCCGACGGGGTTTTCCGGAATTCCACATCCTTTTCCGGATTGTACGGAGTGGAAACTTCCAGTCCGTCAATATTCGCCCAGAACATAGCCTCCCGGCCGGAAATGACCGCTTGAATATCCACATAGTTGCGATGCGCCTCAAGGACTTCAGCGGCAGGAAATTCCGCATTGTATTCCATGACGTTCCCGTAAATTTCGTCGCCTTCGATCTGGAACTTGCCAAGAGGGGAATCCGGTGTCAGTTTTGCGATGGCATCGAAAGCCTTCTGGAACTCGGAATTGAAGGATACCGTCACTTCCGGCGTCAGTTTGTCAATAATCATGGCAGCCTCCTTGCCGCGGTGTCATCTTCCGCAGCATTTTTTGTATTTTTTGCCGCTGCCGCAGGGACAGGGCGCGTTTCGCTCGATTTTCGGAGAGGTTCTGACATAAGGTTTCTGACGGACCAGTCTGCCGTCGTAGAAGAACCACTCACCGTTGTGTTTCCGGAATTCGGCAAGCTCATGATGCTCCAGCGGGGTGTTCTGATCTGTATAACGGGCAATGAATTCGACCTCGCCTTTTTCATCTCCGGGTTCGGTTCCTGTTGCGGAAATGATTTCAAGTCCGAGCCATTTGGAACGTTCCGCCCACTGGCGCATTTCGTCGCGGTCCACCGTTTCCCGCTGACTCGGATCGGTGGATGTGAAAAGATGATCTATTTCAGCTTTGGCATAAGCGCTGTAACGGGAACGCATCAGTTCCTCCGGATTGGCGGCTTTGCGCACGCCCCGGATGACAGGTTCACAACATTCCGAATAAAGTTTGCCTGAACAGCACGGACACTTCTCTGATTCCATTTTCACTCCTGAAGGTGTTGCTTCAACTCGTCAGAACCGGCCGCGTCACCGCCTGCCGACGGCTTTCTTGAAGACGCCGAGCTTGCCGTATTTCTTTTCGAGCTGTTTTTTCTGTTCCGCATTCGCGGATCTGTATTTTGCTCTGATATATTCGATCGCGGTATCGTTCAGCTCTTTTTTCTGGTCGCCGCTCGCCGCAAGATCTTTCGCACATTCTTCGGCGACTTCAAAACCACCCTTCATCATAAAGTACAGGAACGCCGCCTGCTTCCGGTTGATCCGGTTGGCTACGCGCAGAATGAATGCATTGAACTGCGATCTGGAAAGTTCCTTCAGATTGACCGTAAAGGTTTTTCCGCCCCCTTCATCCGCTGTAACAACTCCGTTCTTAATTGAGACCACGGCGCCGAATTTCCCCTTGTAAACCAGCTGCGGACGCTTCAGTTCGGCTCCGCCGTTCCGCAGGAGATTCCGGAAGCTCTCCGCCTGATTCAGCCAGTTCAGCATTTTCCGGCCCCAGTTTGCATAACGGTTCGCCTCATTTCTATAGGGCTGGGGTTTGCCGTTTCCCTGCTTCTGAACCGCGATGACATCCTCCAGCACCTTTTTGGCACCGGCATAGTCGTTATTGCTGAATTTTTCAATCATCTCAATCCGGGCACGCGGAGTGCCTGAACGAATCTGGTTCCGGAGGGCATTCAGTTCCTGAGCGTCCTTTTTCCGCTGAATTTCCGCGAGACGGCGTTGTTCGCGTTCCCGTTCTTCGCGTTCTTTCCGTTCCCGTGCCTGGCGCGCGGCCTCTTCGGCACGGCGGCGCTCGGCTTCCTTCTCCTCTTCCAGCTTTGCCAGATACTGATCCCTGGCGACCTGACGCTGCGGAGCACAGAGTTTTTCATCGTATTCATTGAAAATACGTTCTATTTCCGCATATTTCTCTCTTTCTTTCGTATACTGGGCCTCTTTGAAATTCTGGAAGAAGTCCTCGCATTTCTCCACGACGGCCTCCGGAGAAGCGGTTCCATTTCCGGCAAAGGCAATGATCTCATCGGCTTTCATGGTCAGCGGCGTACTTGCAGGTTCCTGCGCCACTTCCACAGTCTTTGCCACCTTCTGATGAACCCGGCTGAACATCCCGGTCAGTTTCTCTTTTCC
>CALXMJ010000455.1 GCA_944389445.1 uncultured Victivallales bacterium
AGCGTACCCGGATCGCCCTGCACACTCTGCGCAACATGCTCTGGAAAACCATGATCCGGGACTACATGGGATATTTTGAAAAAGGAAACGATTTCTTTCTCGCCACAGCGGGAGAATCTCTGCGGGAGACCACGGTCCGCAGACTGAAATCGGCAATCAGGGAACTGGAGGAACAGATATGAAATTTATTCGAAACGAGATTCGGGAATCGGCTCTTTCCCGGGGATTGTTCATTGCCAGCGGCGCGGTCTCGCCGGTGGAGATCGCGGCGGAATGCGGCTTCGACTGGCTCCTGCTCGACATGGAACACGGACTCGGCGACGAACACGCGACTCTTCAGCAGATCACCGCGCTGAAGCACTCCAATACCGCCCCGATCGTCCGGATTCCGACGCTCGCCGAAGCCACCATCAAACGGATTCTGGACTTCGGCGCTTCCGGCATCATGGCGCCGATGATCGAATCCCGCGAGGAGGCGGAACGACTCGTCCGCGCCATGCGTTATCCTCCGGAGGGAATCCGGGGACTCTCCTCCGGCTCCCGGGCGGCTGACTACGGATTCGATTTCAAGGAGTATTTCCGGAGGGCGAACCGGGAACTGCTCTGCATCGCCCAGATCGAAGCGAAGCGGCGGTGCGGAACATCGACTCCATCGCATCGGTCGAGGGAATCGATGTGCTTTTCATCGGCCATTCCGATCTCTCCCTCGGGCTCGGATGTTACAACCAGTTTGACTCCGAAGCCATGCGGTCCGCGGAAAAAGCCGTCATCGAAGCCGCCCGGAAATACGGGAAAACCGCAGGCATGCTCCTGAAGCCCTCCATGTCGCCCGCCGACTGCATCGAACGGGGATTCCGTTTCCTCGCCATGGGAACCGATCACAACTGCATGAAGTCGGCGTTCCGGCAGCTGCTGGAACGGTAGGCGGAACTCCTTGCGGAAGGAGGCGGAGGGAATTTCACTCCGCCTCGGGAATCCAGAGCCGCATGGAGGAATCGCCGCGGTTCTGCCACAAGGCGCTCGGAATCGCCGTAAAGCGACCGGGAGAAAGCGGCAGATCGCCTTCGAAGTAGAGCTGATCCGTATCCGTCTGAATCATGGCGTCGCCGGAGATGGCAACGGTGCCATCGGGGAGTCCTTCCGCCGGTTTCACGGTGAAAGTGGTGCCTTTTTTCAGGCGGATCAGCTCCAGCGGCGCGGAATTGTCGACGCTTTCGAGCGCGTAGACCAGCGGTCCGCGCAGGATCGCCGCGCGCCCGATATCCGCGCTGACTCTCGGATTGGCATGGAGCACCCGGACCGGCATATCGAAATTCCATTCGATGCGGTCGCCTTTCTTCCATGCGCGACGCATCCGGACATAGCCTTTTTCCGGAGAATCGGAAACGGGTTTGCCGTTCAGCGCGAGGGTCCAGTTCCGGCACCATCCCGGAATCCGGAGGGCGATGGTACATTCTCCGGAGGCTTCCAGAATTTCCAGAGAGCCGGATCCGTCGTATGGATAGGAACCGGAGAGCTCAAATTGCAGGGAGGCATTTTTCAGGTTCACATTTCCGGCGGACGCGGCGGGAATGTTGATCAGGAGAGAGTCGCCGGAAACGGAAGAGGCGAAACTGGCAATCTGCGGCAGAAAGCGGCAGTAATTGGTCGGACAGCAGGAACAGCCGAACCAGGGCTGCCGTTTCCGCATCTGCTGGCCGTGTTCAAACATCTGGTCGTCGTTCTCCAGAGGATTGGCATAGAAGAACTTGTCTCCGCCGAGACTCAGACCGCTGATGGCGCCGTTGTAAAGAGCGGTCTCCATGACATCGGCGTAACGGGCGTCGCCGGTCTGGTTCAGCATGCGGTCTGCAAAGAGCACCAGGGCGATCGACGCGCAGCTTTCGGCATAAGCCGTATCGTTCGGGAGATTGTAATCCGCCGTGAATGCCTCGCCGACACAGGTGGAACCGACTCCGCCGGTGATGTACATGTTCCGTTCGACAACATTGTTCCAGAGCCGTTCGCAGGCTTCAAAAAGAGAGGAATCGCCACTTTCCGCGGCAACATCCGCGGCACCGGAAAGGTAGTAGAGCGCCCGGACGGAGTGTCCGCGCAGTTTCTGCATCTCGCGGATCGGACGATCCGCCTGAAGATTTTCCGTATCCTCGCACTGCTCCACCGTTTCAAAGTAGTTTGGAGACTGTCCGCGCTCATTGATGAAATAGGCGGCAAGATCGGAATATTTCCGATTCCCTGTTGCCTCGGCGAGTTTACAGAGAGCCAGCTCGATTTCCTGATGTCCGGGATAACCGCGTTTCTGACCGGGATTGCGGCCGAAGACCTCCGCAATATAATCGGCATAGCGAGCCATGCAGTCCACAAATTTGCGATTTCCAGTCGCCTTATAGTGGGCGACGGCAGCCTCCATCAGATGTCCGGCACAGTAAAGCTCATGAGCACGGGAGAGATTTTTCCAGCGTTTTTCCGGTTCCACCACAGTAAAATGCGTATTCAGATATCCGTCTTTCTGCTGGGCGGAGATAATCAGATCCACAAATTCATCAAGTTCCTTTTCCCGTTCCGGATCCGGATAGAGCATCAGTGAAAGAGCCATTCCCTCGATCACCTTGGCAAAATCGGAATCCCAGAAAATATGCGGCTGATTCGGCATTCCCGGCTTCCAGTTCAAACGGAATGCGTCGATGCGTCCGGTCTCCCGGCACTTCCGGACATTCGCGGGAAGCGTGACGTCATTGTTTGTTCTGATCCGGTCACTGAAAAAACGATCCTTCAGACGGATCTCCTGAATCGAGGCTGGCTGATACGGCTTCATCTTCTTCATGCTCCTGTTTTCTGATTGGTCTGAATCACTTTCTGAACATTATACACCGGAATCGTTGAAAATGACAGGGAGACGAAAGAAGAGAAAAAGAAGAGAATTCCGACTTTTTTCAAAAAAATATTCTCTTCGGAATTATCGGAACCATCCTGTCCCCCTCCTGTTCCAGTCTTGAAAACTTCCCGGTTCCGGTGTATTTTAAATGTTCTGAAACACAACTGACCGGAGAAGATCATGCAAGGCATCACCAGCGAAGAAGCACTCGCTTTATTGAAAACAACGGACCTGCCAAAACTTCTGGATTATTTCAGAAAAGCATCCGAACTCAGAGAGAAAAAATTCGGGACAAAAATCAAAACCTGTTCCATTGTCAATGCAAAATGCGGCAACTGCGCTCAGAACTGCGCCTTCTGCGCTCAGTCGTCCCGTTCCAAAGCCAAAATCACCCCCTATCCGCTGATCTCCGCGGAAGAGATGTTCAAAGCCGCTGAGATCGCAGCAGGACATGGAGCTCATCGATTCGGAATCGTCACCTCCGGAACCAAAGTCGTCCCGGGACACGACCTCGATGAAATCTGCAAGGCAATCCGCATGATCCGCGAAAAACTGCCGATCGTCCCCTGCGCTTCCCTCGGCATCATGACGGAAGACGCTCTCCTCCAGCTCAAACAGGCCGGACTCGACCGCTTCCATCACAATCTCGAAGCCGCTCCAAGCTATTTCGCGGAAATCTGTACAACACGTCCTTACAGCTCACAGATCGAAACCGTGAAAACAGCCAAACGACTCGGTTTCACTGTCTGCTCAGGCGGAATCATCGGCATCGGAGAATCGCTCGAACAGAGAGTCGAACTGCTGGATACCATCCGGTCACTGAACGTGGATTCCGTTCCGCTGAACTTCCTCAGCCCCATCCCCGGAACCCCTCTCGAAGGAGGACGCGGAATCACTCCAATGGATTGCCTCCGCGCCATCGCCGCCGCCCGACTCATGATGCCTGAAACCAGCATCCGCGTCTGCGGCGGACGGGAACAGAACCTCCGCGATCTCCAATCCTGGATCTTCGCAGCCGGCGCAGACAGCTTCATGACCCGAGGCTATCTCGTCACTCCCGGACGCGGAACCAATGCCGATGAACAGATGATTCAAGACGTCGGTCTGGAACTTCTGCGGAACTGATTTTCTGTTTTCTTTACGGGGAGAGAGAGTTGGTGGCTTCTCGCCCCCAACACCCCTCGGCAGGACCGACGGCCCTGCACCCGTCGCAAAAAATTCAATTTTTTGCTCCCATGATTGTTTCGACACCTGTCGACCAGGGGGTCAACCGAAGGTTTTCCCCCTGGACCCCCTCATCCTTATTAGCGATTCCACGTTGTGCGGCAGAAAAGGAGCAGGGAGTGCAGAGGGCGAACCATACGGTTTGCCCTTTGCCCGGCAGGTGCCGGAAAAGGAGTAAGCCGGAATTTGAAATTCCGGCGCAGGGTGCAGGGCCGT
>CALXMJ010000456.1 GCA_944389445.1 uncultured Victivallales bacterium
GCGGGGGAGCGGATCGGTGCGGGGCTTGGAGACGCCGCGGACGCGATGCCGGTCGAGTTTGCTGTTGCGTTGGAGCTTGAGGAAAGGGCGAGAGCATCGCGCTTCGTTTCCGCCGATTTCCGGCTGATTATGAACGGCCCGAATGTGCCCGTACGGGAGCCGATGGCGTATCCGCTGAATTTGAAAGAGCTGAATTTTGCACCGGGGAGAACTCTGATTCTGAACGGGGAGAATACACCCGTTCTGCGATTTGCCGTAACGCCTTCCGGAGGTCGGCACAAGGTGGATTCGCTGGAACTGCTGTTCGGGATCCGCGCCGATACGGGATCGACTCCGGAACGCTGGTGCATCGGGAATTTTTCTCTGACGGAACTCGGACCGCTTCCCGGCGGGAAGAGCGCGAAGAACGTGATTTTTTCGGAATTTGCACCATCCGCTGTTTTGCGGACCGCTCTCGCGGAACAGGGATTCCGCGAGGAACGGAAGGATTCCGGGGAAAAGGAGAAACTTGTTTTTCTTTCCGGGCGGTTTGATCAGGAACGGAATGTAAAACAATATCTGGAAGCCGTGAAAAACGGCGGGACTGTCGTGGTCGATTTCCGGATACCATCGAATGTCCGGCGCGAGATGGCGGAAATGCTGCCTGTGAATCCCTGGAGTGTCAAACGCATTGAGCTCCGGCGGCCTTCCGACGCGGTCGTCGGATTTCCGGGGAGCGGTCTTGACGTTTCCGCTCCGTTGATTCTCGGAATGCCGCTGGATCTTCATCTGCCCGGTTCGCCGATGGAAAACAGCATGAATCGTTATTTGTGGAAGGAGTATGAAAAATCCCTCTGCAATACCGATTGGAAAATTCTGCTGACAACGCGGGCCGGAATTCCCGTGCTGGTTTCCGGAAAAGTTGGAAAGGCGGACGTGTATGTATTCGGAGGGGATTTTTCCGATTCCGCGTTTGTCTCATCGCCTGGGTATCCGGAGTTCTGCCGGAAGTTTGCCGCGATTCTTGCGGCGCGGACGGATTCCCTCAAACTGGACAGCGATCTTTCCTCCCTGAAAATAGAGATTCCAGAGGTGCAGGAAAAGGGGCTTCGGTTAACGGTGAAAAATGCGGGGAATGCACCGGTTGCGGCTCTGCTTTCCTGTCAGGTCTCGAACTGGGAGCGGGAGATTCTGAACCGTTCTTTGATTCCTGTCCGTTTGAAGGCGGGGGAGATGAAAAGCATTCCGATTGCGGAACGTGGCGCGTTCAAGGGAGATTCCCGGATCCGGGAAATGGGAAGTTCCATTCCGTACCGGCGGATCCGGGCTGGACTGCTTGGCGCGGACCGCATGAAGGTCTGGTCCGAGACGCGTGGAATTGTGTTTACCGGTGGAAAGCTCAGCTTGACAATTTCGGAAAATAGCACTTTCTGGCCGGATCGTTCCTCCATGCCGCAGACGGACGGGGAATACGATGGTTCGTTTGCGTCCCGCTATGTCCTTCCCGCTGGAACGGAACCGGAACTGACAGTGACGATTGGCAATCGCTTTGCAAACATAGCTCCGCTTGCGCACGCCGCGGATTTGAAATGGAAGGAGAATCCGACCGCTGAAGGGTTGAATGATCTCTCCCTCTCTCGTGCCGACGCCCGGAAACGCGGTGTTTATCAGGGCGGCTGGGGTGCCCGGGCCGGAGCAGAGCAGGAAGTCGCTCTGACTTGGAAGATGCCTGTTACAATTGCGGGGATCGGGATCGAGGGGTACGGAAGGTACCGTCGCGAGGACCGTTTGAATCCGACTGCGTTTTCGTTCTTTGACGACGGCGGACGTCTGCTGCTTCGCGGGAATGCCGCGGAGTTCCGGGAGAACGGCAGCACTTATTACAGCCGCTGGGCTGGGCGTTTCCCGGCTGCGACTCTCCGCTTGATCCGCATGAAAATCACTGCGCAGACGAAGAATCGCGCGAATCTGAATCTCGGCGGGACAAATTGCGTGATGAAAGAGCTGGAGGTGTTCGGCTGGCTAGGCGCGAAACAGGAAGAACAGGTTTCCGGGATGCTGGAAGTGACGATGCATGATTTGTTGAAGGATATCCGTAAAAAGGTTTTTTCCGGGGAGGTCGCGGTTGCGGCGTATTCCGGAAGGGAGATCGCCTTGAAACTTCCGTCGAAAACGAGTTCCGGCCCGGTTCGTTATGAAATTGTCTTCCGGCCCCGAAACGGTGCGGAGATTCATTCGCATTATGATGTGTTGTATCAGGAACCGGGGCACTCCTCCATCACGGATAAGAAATCGCTGGGGCCCTATCAGCCGGGGCTTCTCTGTTCCCCCGGATGGTATAATTTCGACAGCTTCGGCAGGGGAATGCTGGACTGGACCCGCGGCTGGGGGGGACCGCACGACAAGATCTGGGCGCTGGTTCACGGGCTCATGGAGACGGGGTCCGGAAACACCTATGCTCCCGACCGTATGTTTACGACCAATACGCGGAACAGCCATTATACGAATCCGTGGCGCTATCTGCCGGACGGCTCTTACGGCTGGGACCTCACTGCGGCAAAGATTCTGGAAGAGGCGGAAAACCGCTACAGGAATTTGAAACACGTTCACGTCGGCGCCTCCGACCGCTGGAACGGCATTCCGATCGGCAAATCCTACGGCTGGGACCTGTTCGTTCGTTTCGATGAGTACCTGAGAAAGGAAAAAGGAAAGGGGCTGGAGGGACGTTCCTTCCGGCAGATCGCAAACGAGATCAATACAAAATATGCTGATGTCTGGCAGAAATGGCAGCTGAATCATTATGCCGATCGGCTTCTGAAGACGCAGAAGATGTTCCGGGAACACGGTCTCGGATTTTCTCTGGAGACGCACGGGAGTTTTCCGCTTGCGGGAAATGAGCTGGGGGAGAAGATCGGGAAGACGCATCTCGGCGTCGGGACGGATCTGTTCTGGGAGCTTCGGAATCAGGATCTGTACTGGAGTCTCGGTACGCGTTTTTCGGTAGTCGCCGCGAATCCGGATCTCCGCAGCGGACTTTACAAGCAGTGGGGATGGATCAACAG